>NZ_JARWPM010000097.1 GCF_029869215.1 Nocardia carnea | reverse complement strand
GCTTCCAGCCGGCCGGGCGATTCAGCCGGTCGCAGTACCGGGCCGACGCCCCCAACACGGCTTGATCGGCGCCGACCGTTGCCTGGCCCCCCCGGCCCCGCCGCCCCCCGCGCCGCCCGCCCCCCCCCCCCCCCCCCCGGGCGGCGGGCGGGCCAGCGGTCCAGGCAACGGTCGGCGCCGATCAAGCCGTGTTGGTGGCGACGGCCCGGTACTGCGACCGGCTGAATCGCCCGGCCGGCTGGAAGCGGCCCAGGACCTCGGCCGCGTCTTCCCCGGTGACCTGCGCGATGAGGTCGTGCGCATCGGCCACCGAATTCACCCCGTGGACCGATTGCGGGCGGTGCAGTGTGCTCACAACGGCGGAGGCGAACCGCGGGTCCACGGCGGCCGCGCTGAAGAACTGGCCCCCGATCTCAGCGAATTCGGGGTCGCCGAGGAACAGCCGGGTCACCTTGGCCGCGTCCTCGGCGCGCGCCGTCAGGAACGCCTCGTACTGCGCGGTGATCCACGCTTCGTCGAACGGACCCTCATGGCCCGCCGCCGCGGCGACCAGGCGCTGCGCCTGGATGAGACCGGACTGCGCGCCCTGCCCCGCGATGGGGTCGTAGGCGACGGCGGTATCGCCCAGCGCCGCGACCGGATGCCCGCCGGCGGTATATCCCACCCCGGCCCGGAACAGCGGCCGGACCGCGCCCTTCAACCAGGAGTGCGGGTCCTCGGCGATCACCTTCGTGGCAAGCACCTCGGGCAGATCCCAGTCGATGTAGTCGCGGTACAGCTCCGTGACGATCCGGTGCGCCGATTCCGCCGAATCGGCGGCGGCGAAACGCTTCTCCCATTCGCTGCCCGGTTTCGCCCAGCCCAGGAACGCCCAGCTCGGCCCCGCATCCTTGTGCAGGTACGGACCCCACCAGCCTTCGCCCTGTTCGCTGATGATGGAGAATCCGCTGCGACCGCCGCCGGCCGGGCTGCGGTGCGCGAAGACCGATTCGTCGTGACCGAGCCCGGTGACCGTGACGGTGAGCAGGCTGCGCTGCGGGGCGTCGTAGACGGTGCGGGTTTCGTCGATCGGGAACAGCTGGGACAGGCCGCCGCGGCCGGTGGCGACGAGGGTGAGGTCGTTATCGGCGGCGATCGGGTCGAGACGTTCAGGGGTCACGGTATCGACGACGAAACGCCCGCCGCGTTCCAGGAAGGTGGTGAGCCGCTCGTCGGCTTTGAGCCGGGTATCTACGGCGAGTCCGTGGAAGCCGTCGAAGGCGCCGTCGAACTCGATGAGCTCGTCACCGCCGCCGGCCACCCGGACGGTGAGCCCGCTGTGCAGGGGTGCCCAGTCGAGGTAGGTGGGCAGGCCGAGCGCTTCTTCCGCGGCCTGCGCTTCGCCGAAGATGAGCGCGGTGCCGGTGGCGGGGACGGAGTCCCGCAAGCCGCGCTGGTCGCGTTCGCTGTAGAGGGTGACCACGAATCCGGCGTCGAGCAGGCCGAGCGCCGCGGTGACGCCGGTCTGCCCCGCGCCGATCACGGCTGCTTTACGGGTGGAGGTGTTTGTCATGGCGCAATGGTCGCGGGCCCACCCGCCCGGATGCAGGGTTTCACTCACCGCGAGTCGATACCGAAAAGCATTGCGGCAATCAGCTTTTCGCGCGGCAGCCCGCATCCGGCCGCGATGGCGTACCGGACGCGCGGGTCTACCATCTCCCACCATGACGTTCGATCTCGTTCCACTGACCGGCGACCGCGCGGATCGCTACCGACAGCTCACCGAGCAGGCGGCCGCCCTGGTCGCCGGGGAACCCGACCGGATCGCCAACGCCGCCAACCTGAGCGCGCTGCTCTACCACTCACTACCCGAGGTGAACTGGGCGGGCTTCTATTTCCACGACGGACACGAACTCGTGGTCGGCCCCTTCCAGGGCAAACCGGCGTGCGTGCGGATTCCCGTCGGGACCGGGGTGTTTGGTTCTAGCGCCCCCCCCCAAAACCTGATAACCCCCCCCCACAACCCCCGCCCCGGCCCGGCCCGCGCCCCGGGGGGCCGCCGCCTGCTCGAGCACGAGAACCGACAGTCCCGCGCGGGCCAGGTACGCGGCCGCCACCAGCCCGTTGTG
>NZ_JARWPM010000096.1 GCF_029869215.1 Nocardia carnea | reverse complement strand
AACATGCGGCGCAACCCGGCACAAGACAAGCCGGGATGCTCCTGAATCAGGCAACTCCCGAATGAAGGGAGGAGTAGGGGTCCTACTCCAGGGCGTTCATTCAGCCCCGGGTTCTAGTAGTGACCCTATGGTGGAGCTAAGGGGACTCGAACCCCTGACCCCCACTCAGGAGTTCCTGTAAACTCATGATCGCCGCTCCACTCTCACGCCGCCGCTATGTGCCGATTACCAGCGATTTTCGGTGTTGCAGCAGGTTGACGTAGTGGTCAATTCCCCTCCGGACACTTTTTGCGGCATTTGTGCCCCACCATGTCCAGACGTCGCCTGACATCCTCTTCCCCGCAACACTGCGGTCTGCGGTTTCACCCCGCGCGGGAGTTGGAAATTGCGACCGATGACACACTACGGCGCCCGGTTCTCCCCTCCATCGGACGGCCGCAAGCCGGAATTAGGTATGCGCTCGGTCATTCGGCGGTGGTGCAGTAGCCCGGACACAGGCAACGTGGTGGAGCAGTTTCCGGAGTCCGATCCAACCCCGATATTCTGGAGAGCCGCGACAGCGATGAACGATAGGACCGCCCCCGTGTATGTATCCGGCCTGCGTGGCGCGCGCCTTGTCGACGGTACCGTCTGGGTGCGCACCGAACTGGTCAGCCCATACGTTGAACCCGAACGGGCCAACGATCGAACGGCATACTGGCGGTATCGGACACCGACCCGATTGTCGACCATTCATCCCGGCCCGAACGTGTCGACGGACGAAGCCGGCCTGCAGTAGGAACTCCGCTCCCGCCCGCCACCACCGCACCAACCGGGAACGCAAGAGTACGGGTCGGCGCCAGGCTTCGCTGCGGCGCCCAGCAACGCGATACAAGGACGGAGCGAGTGGAGGAAGACGTTATCCGCGACAGCAACCAGCGCAGGTCGGACGACGAGGCAATGATCGCGTTCATGTCCCGCATGCGCGACGACATGACACGCTTCGTCATGGAGTACGAATTCGCCGTGAAGGAGTTGCTGACCAAGGTCACCATTCTGCGGGAGGAGTTCCTGCACCTGCATCACTACAACCCGATCGAACATGTCACCTCCCGGGTGAAGTCGCCCAGCAGCATCCTGCGTAAAGCGGTTCGCAAGAACATTCGCCCCGAACTGCCCGAACTGCGCGAATACATCACCGATATCGCGGGCGTTCGGATCACGTGCAGTTTCATCGCCGACACCTACCGGGTGCTCGAGACACTCACTGCACAGGACGACGTGCGCGTACTCACCGTCAAGGATTACATCGCCCATCCCAAACCGAACGGCTACAAAAGCCTGCACGCCCTGCTACAGATCCCGGTCTTCCTATCGACCGGGCCCGTAAACGTGACCGTCGAACTCCAGGTACGCACAGTAGCCATGGACTTCTGGGCGACCCTCGAACACAAGATCTTCTACAAGTACGACGGGGCAGTCCCGCAGCGGCTCATCGACGACCTCACCGACGCGGCGGCAACCGCGGCCGAACTCGACCGCCGGATGGAGCAACTGCACACCGAAGTACACGGGGTGAACGGTGACCGAGGACCCCAGTCCGATATCGAAGACGAGGTCCTCAGGTACGTGTGGGAACACATCCGCGATGCCCGATCGTGACGCGCCCGCACTTGTCCACGGCGAGTCATCCCGTGGTGGGCCGGTGGATCGCCACGCCGGTGCGCCGTACCTCGGCCGGCACGGCGGCCGGTCCACAGTCCTCCCCGGATGACAAATATCCGCGCAGAGTCGATCGACCCCAGCCCGACTGCGTTGTCGCCGGACTACTGATTCCGAGGCGGGTCGATCGTTTCGGTGCGAGGTACAAGGCCGGCCTGCGCCCCGATCGCGGCGGCCTCGTCGCGCGAGGACACGTCGAGTTTCTTCAGCAGGCCGGCGACGTGGAATTCAACGGTGCCCTCGGCGGCAACCAGTTCCGCCGCGCAGGCCTTGTTCCGCTGGTCGCGGCAGGGATGCGCAAGACCTCGCGCTCACGGCGATTCAGAGCCGTCAGACCGAGCAGATCCCGTAGTGGCGCCGGTGGCTCCAACAGCAGCCGGATCGTTACCCGGCTGCCCAGTCCGCGATGACCTCGACGTCCACCTGGGCGCCTAGGGTGCGCACTCTGCTTCCGGGTTGCGGCGTACGGTCGCCGAATCCACACGCATGCAGACAGTCCTGACAACCGTCCTCACCGCCGCACTCACCGACTTGGATGAACCGGCCTGTCCTGAGTCTCGCCACATCCTTGCTCTCGCATGCCGCGCGCGCATCCGTGCGGGACCGCCACAAATCGACATAGCCCCTCGAAGGATTTCATCACCGCCGACGGGCCGGGACAGGCCGAGAGTCGCTTCGTGATGCACAAAGCTACGGGCTGGGCTTGCTTCCTCCAGGCGCCAGTAGCCCTCGGCAGAGTTGGGTCAGCGCGTCGAGCATCCGATTCTCGTCGTCGGGCTTGTGCGCGATATGGTCGGTCGCTCCGTGCATCGCCGAGTAGAGAATCACTGCGGTCGCCAGGGGGTCGGGCGGGGCCGGCCGCAATTCCGCGAGCAGTTGGGTCAACGTTTCGACGGGCGGGTTCGGCGCTTCACGGTCGTAGGTCGCCGGGTGGAACAGGACATCGTGCAACCTGATTTCGCGCAGGTACTCACCTACTCCCGCACGCATCCACTCCTCGATCCCGGCAACTCCGGCGACTCGCCGGGCGGCCGCGAGCTGGGTGTCGGCGAATCGCCGTACGTAGCGGTCGCGCAGGGCGTTGAGCAGGTCGGCCTTATTGGAGAAGTGCAGGTAGAAAGTACCTTTGGCGACTCCGGCACTGATGGTGACGTCGTCGATGGTGAATGCGTCCACGCCCTTGTTCACCAGCAGTTGTTCCGCCGCGTCCAGTAGCTCGCCACGCCGCTGCGCCGGCGGTTTCGTCCGGGTCACAGTCGCTCCCTTCGCCGGCCCGATACTACCGAGCCACATTCCGCAAGCCGTCGCGACCTCGGTCGCGCTTGCCTTGTTGAGGGTTGCCTAATAACGTAATGACTGACGGTCAGTCGCTAGATTGGACACGGAGGATCATGACCACCACGATTTCGCCCGCAACGCCCCCGGAAAGCCCGACCGACGAGCCACCGCGCAATCGGCTCGCCCCGGTCGGGGCGCTGACGCGTCTGCTCGAACCGGTTCGTGACCACTTGATCGGGTGCGCGGCCCTCTCCGCGGCCGCGGCGGCGTGCGGCGTCGTTCCCTATATTGCGGTCGCGGAAATCGCTCGGACGGTTCTGGACCGCGGGCTGGAGGATTCCTCTCCGATGGTCTGGACCTGGGCGATGATCGGCGCCCTCGGCGCCGCATTCCGCCTGCTACTTGTCTACGGGTCGTCGCGACTCGGTCATTTCGCGGACGCGAAACTCCTGCACGAACTGCGAGCAAGGATGGTGCGCCATCTCGGCTCCCTGCCGTTGGGCTGGTTCCGCACCAGCGGATCTGCACAGGTCAACAAACGGATGACCAATGATCTCGAGGAGATGCACCAGCTCATCGCGCACGCGCTGGGAGAGATGGTCGGCGCTGCGGTCTCCGTGGCGATCGGCGTAACCTACCTGGCTTTCGTCGACCCTACTCTGACAGGGGTCGCTGTCGGCGCACTGGCGCTGCTGGGGATCAGTTACCGGGTGGCCATGCGGTCGATGACCGGACATATGGAACGGTTGCTCGCCGCCGAAGCCCGTATCGGCGCGGCCGGTGTGGAATTCGCGGACGGTATCGCGGTCGTCAAGGCCGCCGGGACGGGCGGACGTATTCAACAGCGATTCGACGAGGCGATCACAGAACATGCCCACGCGCTGGCCGCGTGGGCGAACGAAACGCGATACAGCACGGCATTCGCGCGCCTGCTCGCCTCGGAGATGACATTGCTCGCCGTTCTGGGTGGAGCCGGGATCGCACTGGTGTACACCGGTTCGGCATCCATGGCTGATGTTCTGCCGTTTCTCATTGTCGGTGTGGGCCTCCCGACGGCGATCAACCCTGCCATTCACGGTTCGCAAGGTCTTCGCAAGGGACGCAGCGCGGCACAGAACATAGAGTCCCTGCTGTCCCGCACACCGCTTCCCGAAACCACCACGCCGCAGACACCGAACGGCAGCCGAGTGGAGCTGGACCGAGTCGGCTTCTCCTACGACGGCCGCAGCCCGGTGTTGGACGCTGTCACTGTGGCGTGCGAACCGGGGACCGTCACAGCCGTGGTCGGCCCTTCCGGCGCAGGAAAATCGACCCTTGCCAGCCTGATCCCCCGCTTCTACGACGTCACGCACGGAGCGATCAGGATCGGCGGGGTCGATATCCGCGAGATGAGCTCCAGCGCTTTGCTGGCCTCACTGTCACTTGTTTTCCAAGACGTAGCACTGCTACGCGATACCGTGGCCGAGAACATCCGCATCGGCGCGCCCGGCGCGGATGACGAGGCTGTCCGTAATGCCGCACGCGCGGCCCGGATACACGATGTCATCGAAGCACTGCCCCTCGGCTACAACACTGTGCTCGGCGACGGTGCCGATCTGTCCGGTGGGGAGCGTCAACGCCTGACCATCGCCCGGGCGATGATTTCCGAAGCGCCGATCGTCGTCCTCGACGAAGCGACCGCTTCCCTGGACCCGGACAGCGAAACAGCCGTCCAGCAAGCCTTATCGAGCTTGGTGCAGGACAAGACGGTGATCGTTATCGCCCATCGACTCCACACCATCGCCACCGCCGACCAGATCCTCGTGCTCGACGCCGGCCGAATCACCGAGCGCGGTACACACACCGAACTGCTCCGCCTCGACGGCCTGTACGCACGAATGTGGCGGACACAGCACAACGAAGACGGCCGATGACTCGCTACCGGCCGTTTGCAGTACTGCCGCGGTTGCCCGGCGCCGCGCTGGTCGTCCTTCCCGCCGACGACACCACCGCATGCGCGCCCGAATCCGCGTTGAGGGGCCTGGTGCACGGACTGACGATCTGTATCGCCTCGGCCACCGGAACCGCCGAAACCTTCGCAGTGTTCCACGACGGCCGACTCTCCGAATGCGGCACGGCCGCTGAACTGCTGCAACTCGACGGAATTTTCGCCCGTGCGTACCGCGCCTGGCAGACAGGAACAGCCCTATGATTCGCCACCTGTATTCGCTGATTCCGCATCCGCGATTGATTGTGCGCCTCGGCGCGCTCCACGCAGCCCAAGCCGTTCTCCAGGGTTTGCTGCTCGGCGCGCTCATCCCCATCCTACGGACCCTGGTGCAGCCGGAACCCGACTTCACCAAGGCAGCACCATGGCTGGTGGCCGCGGCGATCGGCCTACTCGTGTACGGCGTACTCACTGTCGTCGCGACGCCTATCGGATTCACGGCAGCGTCCGAGGTCGCGGGACAGCTGCGGCATCGTCTCGTACAGCATGCCGCCCAGCTGCCGCTGGGCTGGTTCATTCCGGAGAACAAATCCCGGCTGACCCGAGCACTGACCGCGGATGCCGGAAATATCGGCCAACTCGCCGTCAGCACCGGGGGGCCGGCGATCACCGCGATACTCACCCCGCTGACCATCGCCGCTGTCACGGCCGCGGTCGACTGGCGGATCTCCGTTCTGTTCGCACTCGTCCTGCCCGTCGCGCTGGCCGCGCTACGCCATGCGGGCCGGATCAACTCGGCTGTGGAGACAGAGCTCGAACGAGCCGCGGCAGGTATCGCCGGCCGAGCCATCGAACTGGGCCAGGCGCAACCGGTCCTGCGCGCGGCGGGACGGGCCCGCACCGGGTCCGCTCCGATGCTGCGATCCCTCGACCGACACCGGCAGGTCTACGAACGCGGACTCCGGCGCGCGATGGTGCCCGACCTCACCTACACCGCTGTCGTGCTGACAGGCTTCCTCGCCGTACTGGTGCTCACCACGGCTCTGCTCTTCGAGGACTCACTCGGCGTCCCCGAGGCCATCGCACTGCTCGTCCTGGCCGTCCGGTTCATGGAGCCGTTGAGCAACCTCATCGAACTGATCGGCGCACTGCATGCCATGGACAACGCCGTCGGCCGGGTCGGCACACTCCTGGACACGCCGACGCTGCCGGCACGACCCACTCCACATCGGGAAATAGCCACGCCGGATATCGAATTCGACGAGGTGACCTTCACTTACCCGGGTAGCGCTGAACCCGCGGTCACCGGACTCGGATTCCGCTGCCCGGCGGGCAGCACCACAGCGCTCATCGGACCTTCCGGATCGGGGAAGACCACCATCACGAAACTGATCGCGCGTTTCTTCGACACCGACAGCGGGACGGTGCGTATCGGCGGCGTCGATGTCCGCGACTACGACCCGGCCACCCTGCTCGGACATATCGCCATCATCTTCCAGGACGTATACCTTTTCGACGACACCATCGAAGGAAACCTGCGGATCGCGAAGCCGAACGCAACGGCCGAGGACCTGGAACGGGTAGCCCGCGCCGCCCGCCTCGACGATCTCCTGGCACGGCTGTCCGACGGCTGGAACACCCGCGTCGGCGAGGGCGGTTCCGCACTTTCCGGAGGGGAACGGCAACGGGTGTCGATCGCCAGGGCCCTACTCGAGGATGCCCCCATCGTCCTGATCGACGAGGCCGCCTCGGCCCTCGACCCGGAGAACGAGCACGCCATCGGCCGTGCCATCGCGGAACTCGCCGGCGATCCCGCCCGCACCGTCGTCGTCATCGCGCACCGACCGGCCACCCTCGATGCCGCCGACCAGATCATCGCACTCGACGGCTCCGGCCGCATCGCCGAAACCGGTACACCGCAACAACTCCGAGCAACCAACAGCTATTACGCTCGTCTCCTGCGGCATACACATCAAGCGCGGAGCTGGCGTATCACCCGGCACGCCTGACCCCGATACACACGACCAGGTGGGCCGCCGGTCAGCGGCCCACCTGCCCGCGTACCCACACCGCCGCGAGCCCGGTACCCACCACAGCGACGGACACTGCGGCCACGAGCAACGAGGTGAACCCCACCGCCGCTGCCATCGCCAATCCGGCGGAGCTGATCACGGTAACGGCCGCTCCCTCGAGCGACATCGGGACGGAATAATCGGTAGCCGCTGTCTCGCGGCGTGCCATCTGCATCGAAATAGTGGCGAACCAGGTGACTTTCGCGCCATAAGCGATGGCCACCCCCACCACTGCGGATGACGTGAGCACCGGCGCGGTAGCACCTGCCGCCAGCGGCAGCAGTGCCAGCACGCTGACCGCGCCGATCGTTCCGAAAACGAGTGCACACGCCGACCGCCCCCACCGGCTGATCATCACCCCGGCGCTGAAGGCCGCCACCACTTGCATCGACATCGCCACCGATTGCACCGTCGCGATCCGGTCCATCGACCAGCCGGCATCCAGCATCATCGCCGACTGTGGCGCCGTGGCGAGCCATTCCGCGAGACCGAACAGCGGAATCACCAGCAGAATCCACATCGCCCGACGCGGCTGCCGGAACGAGTCCGCGAGGGCGGACCACAGCACCGGCGGGCGGTCCCGCTGCCCGGCCGACGGTTCGCGAAGACGCGTGAGCAACCCCAGCGGCACAAGAAAGACCGCCCCGAGCGCGAACACCGTCACGGTCCACCCCGACCGCGAATAGAGCAACAGCGCGCCACTGGATCCGAGCAGTACCGACAGGCTCGCTCCGGCGATCTGTATTCCGTTCGCGCGGCCGTGATCTGCCGGAGCGATCAACCGAACGGCCAACCCGTTGAGCGCAGTGTCATGGAAAGTCGAAAGCACCAGCAGAACCGCCATTACCACCAGCACCGCTGGGAGGTCCTGCACCGGATCGAGCGGAGCCAGACCGGCCAAGGCGACGAGCAGTCCGAGCTGAGTACAGACCAACCATCCCCGATAGTGACCGAATCGAGCCCACCCGTAACGGTCGACGACCGGGGCCAGCAGGAATCGTGCGGCATACAGGACTCCCAAGAGGTTCACCAACGCGACTGTCCCCAGCGGCACCCCTCCCTCCAGCAGAATTGTGCCGAACGCGAGGAAGAAGAACGAATACCCGATATTGGTCACCAAATAGAGAAGGCCGATCTCTACCGGACCGCTATTACGCCGGGCGCTGAACCAGCCCCTACCTTCTCCCACAACCAACGCCATCACCCGGGCCGCGCCGCTTCGAAGCCACACCCCACACCGAGTGTGTGGCGGTTGCTCACCAGCGACCGCCACTGTTTGAGATCCGACAACAGCCCGGTCACTCCCACCGACCCCACACTCTCTCGGAACAATTGCCGATGACTGATGGTCAGTCACCTGGGCCTCAGCTTAACCTGAGGCACATACGGTTCTCCACCGCATCGATCGCCCGTACATCGTCGGTCACGTTCAAAAGCACCGGAGGCCGCTCGGCAAGCCGAATCCCAGTGGTGCATCACCGGCGGAAACGATCACGCTGCCGCCGGCCCCGGGTTCGGTGTCCCGGTCGATTCCGTGCCCCCGAGGCGCAGGAGTGCCACCATGGGGAGAGCACACGCGATTCGGAGGCGGTCATGACACTGACAGGCAGCGCGGCGTCCACGCGGCCCCATCATGAGGTCGATATCTCCAGTTACGAGTTCTGGGAAAAGGATTTCGACGGCCGGGAGGTGGCGTTCGCCCGGTTGCGTGCGGCCCAGGGCCTCACCTGGCATGCCCCGCCGGATTCCCTGATCTTCGCCGATCCCGATCCCGGTTTCTGGGCTGTCACCCGGTACCGGGATGTCGTGCAGGTCAGCCGGAACCCGGAGATCTTCTCCTCGGAAGACGGCACGACCCTGGGGTATATGCCGCCCGATGTCGAATACAGCACCAAATTCTTCATCGCCCTGGACGCGCCCCGGCACACCCGTTACCGGAAGTTGATCAGCTCGGCGTTCACTCCGCGCCAGATCCAGCGGGTGGAAGAGCAGGTCCGCGCCAATGCCGCCCGGATCGTCGACGATTTCGTCGCCGATCTGCGGACCGGCGAAACCCTCGATTTCGTCGACGCGGTCTCCCGGAAACTGCCCATGCAAACCATTTCGCAGATGATCGGCATCCCCGAGGCCGACCGCGAGGCGGTCGCGTTCGCCACCGAAGCCCTGTTCGGCACCACCGACCTCGAGTACACCAGCCTCGAGGAGCGCGCCGAGTTCTTCTACAAGCAGATCGGCATCCTCCACTCCGCAGGAACCGACCTGGCCCGGCAGCGCCGCGCGGAACCGCACAACGACCTCATGACCGCGATGATCGCCGCCGAATTCGATGGCCACCGCCTCAGCAATGAGGATATCGGCGCGTTCATGGTGCTGCTCTCCGCCGCCGGCAACGACACCACCAAACAGACCACCTCCCATGCCTTCAAAGCGCTCGTGGAGCATCCGGCCCAAATGGACTGGCTGCGCGAGGATCCCGACGGGCGTATGAACACCGCCATCGAGGAATTCATCCGCTGGGGCAGCGTCGTGGTGCACTTCGCCCGCCGGGCGACCCGCGACACCGAGATCGCCGGAACCCCGATCGCGGCAGGTGAGAAGGTCGTGATGTTCTACAGTTCCGCCAACCGCGACGAGTCGGCGTTCGACAATCCGCACGCGTTCGACATCACCCGCGACCCGAACCACCACGCCGGATTCGGTGGCGGCGGCCCCCACCACTGCCTCGGCGCCTGGCTGGCCCGCATGGAATTGAAGCATCTGTTCCGGGAGCTGATCACCAAGGTTCCGCCGGTCGAACTCGGTGAACCCGAATACGGGCACAGCGCACTCATCCACGGCATCAAACGCATGCCGGTCCGGCTGGTCGAACGGAATGAAGCGTTATCACCGTGATTTCACTGGGCGCGAAGATACGGAAAGGAGGGCCCCAGAAACCCGAGCCCCGGCTGGTGTACAGCTGTGTCCGTTCGCCGTGTCGGCTCAACCCGTGAACGGTGGGTTGATCGAGGCGGACCAGGTAGTTGAACGGCCAGATCTGCCCACCGTGCGTATGGCCGGCGATCTGGAGGTCGACACCGGCGGCCGCGGACTCGAAAACCTGCTTCGGTTGATGCGCGAGCATGAGCACCGGCAGCCCGGGATCGACTCCTGCCAGGGCATCATCGAAGTTCGCACCGTGACCACTCAGTTTCGCCGACTTCGCAGTAGCGTCGTCGACACCTGCCAGGACAAGGCGATCACCGCCGCGCTCGACGACAATATGCTCGTTGTGCAGAGTTTTCCAGCCGATCGACTCCATGTAGTCGAGCCAGCCCTGCGCCTCTCCGAGGTACTCGTGGTTGCCGGTGACACAGACCCGGGCGAGTCCGGCCTCCATGGTGGCGAGCGGGGCCGCCTGCCCACGTCGTAGCTCCACGGGGCCATCGGCGATATCACCGACATGGGCCACGATGTCGGGACGTAGTTCGTTCACGGCCGCAGCAACACCGAGCGACCACTTCGTCCGGTTGATCGGACCGAAATGGGTATCGGTGACGGCGACGACTCGGGTGCCGTCCAGCCCCGGGCCGAGTCGCGGCAGGGTGACGTCCACATGCTTTATCCGAGGAATTCGCATGGCCTCCCGATTGCCCCAGATCAGGAGAACCGCGGTGACGAGAACGACCGCTGTGGCCACCGACCGTGAGCGAACCGGGTCTTCTACGCCCACGAAGGCGAGTCCGAGCCGCGCGACGGTACCGATCACCGACCACGCGAAGAGCACCCACACGATCCCCAGGATGGAGTCGCCGATCATGCCTGCCCAGTCGAGATGGCGGCGGCCGTGGCTCAATACCAGCGTCACAGGTAGAACCACGAGAGCTATTGCGAAGGCCGATGTGCCCAGTGCGACGACGGGGGCCGGCCACCGAGTCCCGGACAACACCAGCGTCCACCATGGGACAACGAAGAGGATCAGCAGCACGGCGACGATCGTCGTGGTGACCGCAAGTGCCCGCACGGGCCCAGATGAGGTACGCGAATCCGATCGGATCGCCGTATCCGGCGACGGAGTGCTCACCACCTCGATACTAATTCAGTTCCCGAGGGGCACGACGATGTCAGCCGAGTCGCTGGGCAAGCCGGGGCAGCAAGGGCCGCTGGCCGGTGGTCAGCTTGTCGTGCGCGGTGGCCAGATCGAACCATTCGACCCGATCGACCTCGGGGAAAGCGCGGTACTCACCCGAGCGCGGCGGCCATTCCATCTCGAATACCCCCGGCACCACCCGACCCGGATCGAGCTCGCCCTCGACCGCCCACACCATGACCTGCTTCATGCTCCGCCCGCTGCCGTACCGCACTTCACCCAATGCAATCCACTCCCCGTCGGGCACCGGCACACCCAATTCCTCGTCGAATTCGCGGGCCGCGGCGGCACGAGCCTCCTCGGTCGCCGGCTCGTACTCGCCCTTCGGGATCGACCACGCCCCCGAATCCTTACGCGCCCACAGCGGCCCGCCCATATGCGCCAGCAGCACGTGCATCTCCGGCTCTCGACGAAACAGCAGAACTCCAGCGCTGTACTTCATGGCATGCAGTTTGCCCGAATGCCTCCGGCAATCCGAACCACCGAGAACGAGGCGAGTACCTGGGGTCCAGCGATCCAAACCCCCGCCCCTCGTCCGCACCGGCAAACGCTCAACGAGTACCTCCTGGAACATCCGGTTGGTCACCCGGAAATTTAGGTCAGCAGCAGATCGAACCAGAGGGCTCTAATACGCGAGACGCAGGACGAGTTTCCTGGTGAGTGCGTGGGCGTAGTGTCGATTTGCCTCCGGACGTTCGGCGTCGCCGCAGCCGACCAAGCAACCCGGGGCGTCGAGCCAAAGTGTTCGTCTCGCACCGACCTTCGCCGAATTCATCCCGACCGTGATCGAACGGATGCCCGCCGACCGAACTCCTCAACCACTACGTCACCTATTGGAACAAGTCGGTTCACCGGCTTTGGTGTTGAGCCATTCTTGCTGGCGCGCCAGTCGAGTGCCTCGATCTGCTCGTCGGTGAGCCGGACGCCGACGTTGATACGACCCGGACGTGTTCTAGGCATCCACGTTTTCTTTCGGGTCGTTGTGGCGTCGATCGGCGAAGTACAGGATGCCGGTCGCTGCAGCCCAGGCGAGTGCGTAGATACCGGCGCGCAACGGGTGCCAGTTGGTGGCGGCGAGGACGATGGCAAGTACGGCGAGCCCTGCGGAGAGGGCGAAGGTTCTTCTGCTCATGGTGTTCCCTGTTCGAATTCCTGAGTGGAGGTCATCAGCACAACAGTAAGATTCGACCACCGCTGCGGCCATGGCCGGCGAGCATCATTTCCTCGGAGTGCCGATTCGAAGCCGGTTACCATCGGGGTCGCACAGCTTGATCTCCTGCGCCCACGGAGCTTCCTTCGCCTGCACACCGAACTCGGAAGCGAGCGCCTCGACATCACGGACTCGGAGGTACACAGCGAGCCGGGGCGAGCTCGCGGATACGCGGTCCCGTGGTGACGGTAGTTTGCGCACAAGAGCTTTTCCGGCTCCGCTACGGTCAGCCGCGAGCGGCTGTATTCGATGATCGCACAACACTTTCGGGAACCGATCGAACCGCGACATCGATCGGAACTGTTCGTGTCCTTGTGCGAGATCGGACGCCCGGTCCGTAGACGGGGCGCCCTCTCGATGAACCAATCAGCGATACGCGGCCCGAACGTAGCGTCGAGGCGCCGCCCGCGCTGGGCCTCCGAGGGCCAATAGATGGTGTAGGAGGGCCGCGCGAGACCGTACCAACGGCTACGTCGTCGGCAAGGCCATCGCCGATCGATCGCAACCCGGGCATGCCACCGGCTCACCTCACCACTTTCCCACCGAGTGAGCTTTTGGCCGACTTCCGCCACGGAAACTGCCCAAACTTGAGCCAATGGCATACTTTTTCGCCCATCAATAGAGTCATTGGGCTTTCATGGTCTACCGTTCACGGCCAGTGATCTGAGTCACTGTCTATTATTTCCGAGGTCGGCGCACAGTCGCGCAGGCCCGGTGCAGGAGGCGAACGTGAAGACCGAGGACGCCGTGCACAGCGCGGAGACGACGGGCCGCTCGACACCCACTTCCCAGCGAGCGAGAATTCTGTCCATTCCGTGGCCCTGGTACTTGCTATTGGTGGCCGTCGGGCTCTGCGCGCTCTATACCGAGACCCTGCCGGACAACATCTTCGGCGGGCTGGCCATCGCAATGGTTCTGGGGTGCGGGCTGTTCTGGCTGGGCGACCGGACGCCGGCACTGTCCGCGGTGGGTGGCGGACCCCTGCTCTGTGTCTTCGGCCCGGCCGTCGTAGTGTATTTCGGGCTCGCACCCGATAGTTTCGCCGCGATAGTCAAGGACTGGTTCACCGGATACGGCTTCGTCGAGATCCTGGTCGCGTCGATCATCGCGGGCAGCATCCTGGGGATGGACCGGCGGTTCCTGATCACAGCGGGCGGCAGATTCTGCCTGGTCATTCTGATCTCCTTCGCCACCGTGGTGGCGATCATCGGTGGCGTAGCCGCGGCGACCGGCTTCGGTTTCCGGAACGCGATCCTCGAGGTCACCATCCCGATCATGGCCGGCGGAATCTCCGGCGGCGCGATACCGCTGTCGCAGATGTACGCCGATTCGATGGGCGGCGACCAGCAGCAGTACATGTCCACCATCGTTCCGCCGATCATCGCGGCCAACCTGCTGTGCATCGTCCTGGCTTCGGTTTACGCCAGTCTCACGCGCCGCAAGACCAAACTGTTCGTCGGATTCAACGGCAACGGTGACATGCTGCGCATAGAAGCCACCCAGGCGGAGGTCGCGGCGGCCACCGAGAGGCGCCCACTCACCGTGAGCACCCTCGGCAGCGGCCTGTTGCTCACCGGCACCATCTACCTGGTGGGTGCCCTCCTCCAGGCCGCTGTCCCGGCGGTGCACCTCTATGCCTGGGTCATTCTGCTGACCGCCGCCATCAAGTTGTCGGCCGTACTGCCGGCAGAGGTCGAGGAGGCGACGACGGAGTGGTATCAGTTCGTGGTGAAGCTGTGGGTTCCGGCCGCGCTGGTCGGCATCGGCGTCACCATGATCGACATCGACCAGATCGCCGAACTGGTGTCCCGCCCCGCCTATTTGGCCATCACGGTCGCGACCGTACTTGTTACCGCGGTGACGGCGGGCTTTGTCGGCTGGCTGTTGAAGCTGTATTTCGTCGAGTCGTCGATCACCGCCGGCTTGTGCATGACCGACCTCGGCGGCTCGGGCGATATCGCGACGCTGGGCACCACCCGGCGTATGCATCTACTTCCGTTCGCGCAGATCACCTCCCGCCTCGGCGGCGGACTGGTGCTGTTGTCGGCCTCGGGATTGCTGGCCTATTTCTACGGCAACTGACCGTCATGGTGACGGGTTGGATCGATCAGGAAACAGAGAGAGGGACGATGGGTAAGACGCTCGCGGAGAAGGTTTGGGACGCACACGTCGTGCGGCGGGCGGACGGTGAACCGGACCTGCTCTATATCGATATGCATCTGCTGCACGAGGTGAACACCCCGCAGGCGTTCGACGGGCTGCGGGCCGCGGGCCGCGGCGTCCGCCGGCCCGACCTCACCCTCGGCACCGAGGACCACAACACCCCCACCATCGCGATCGACAAGACGATCACCGATCCGGCTGCTCGCCATCAGGTTTCGCTGATGCGGAAGAATTGCGCCGAGTTCGGAATCGAACTGTTCCGGCTCGGTGCGGAGCATCAGGGCATCGTGCACGTCATCGGACCGGAACTGGGCCTGTCCCACCCCGGTTCGACCATCGTCTGCTGCGACTCCCATACCGCCACCCAGGGCGCGTTCGGATCGCTGGCTTTCGGTATCGGAACGAGCCAGGTCGAACATGTGCTGGCCACTCAGACCTTGCCGATGGCGCGGTTGAAGAATATGGCGGTCACCGTCAACGGTTCCCTGCCCGACGGGGTGACCGCCAAGGATCTGATCCTGGCGATCATCGCCCGCGTCGGGACCGCCGGCGGGCAAGGACACATTATCGAATACCGCGGTCGGGCCATCCGCGAATTGTCGATGGAGGGCCGGATGACGGTGTGCAATATGTCGGTCGAGGCCGGCTCGCGGGCGGGCATGATCGCGCCCGACGAACGAACCTTCGAATATCTGCGTGGCCGGCCGGCAGCGCCGTCCGGGGCCGCCTGGGATGCGGAGGTGGAGCACTGGCGCACCTTCTACACCGACGAGGATGCGGTATTCGACAAAGAGGTCGTGCTCGACGCCTCGACGCTGACCCCCTTCGTGTCGTGGGGTACGACGCCCGCCCAGAGCGCTCCGCTGGGTGACCCGGTGCCCGACCCCGCCTCGTTCACCGATCCGGTGGAGCGCGCGGCGGTCGAACGAGCCCAGGAATACATGGGTGTCCGCGCCGGGGAGCCGGTCCGGGGCCTGCCCGTCGACGTGGTGTTCGTCGGTTCCTGTACCAACAGCCGGATCGAGGATCTGCGCGAGGTCGCCCGGGTGCTCGACGGCCGCAAGGTCGCTCCCGGGGTGGAGTTGATGATCGTGCCGGGGTCGATGAAGGTGCGTCAGCAGGCCATCGACGAGGGACTGCACGAGGTGTTCGAGTCCGCCGGGGCGAGTTTGCGGTTCGCGGGTTGCTCGATGTGCGCCGCGCTCAACGAGGACCGGCTCACCCCCGGCCAACGGGCGGCGTCGACGAACAACCGCAATTTCGAAGGCCGCCAGGGCAAGGGGTCGCGCACCCACATCGTTTCGCCCGCGGTGGCCGCGGCGACCGCGGTCGCCGGACGCCTGGCCGCCCCGGCCGACCTGAACTGACCACTGCCACACTGCCGAATCGAGGAACCGTGCAACCGTTCACCGTGCACACCGGTGTCGCCACTCCCCTGCGCCGCACCGATGTCGATACCGACCAGATCATTCCCGTCCGCTTCCTCACCCACAGTTCGCGGACCGGGTTCGCCGACAAACTCTTCCACGACTGGCGCGAAGAACCCGATTTCGTGCTCAACGATCCCGCCTACGCCGGATCGACCATCCTGGTGGCCGGCCGCGATTTCGGGACGGGGTCCTCGCGCGAGTACGCGGTGTGGGCGCTGCAGAACTACGGCTATCGGGCCGTCCTCGCCCCGCGCTTCGGGGATATCTTCCGCGGCAACGCCCTGACCAACGGCCTGCTCACCGTCACCCTGGATCCGGCGACGATCGAGCGGATCTGGGAGCGGATCGAAGCCGAACCACGGACACCGGTCACCGTCGACCTCGTCGAGCGGCAAGTCCGGCTGGGCGAGCTCACGGCCTCGTTCGACCTCGACGACAACACCCGTACACGGCTGCTGGAGGGCCTGGATCCTATCGATCTGACGCTACGACACGCAGACATGATCAGCGACTTCGAGAGCCGCCGCCGGCCGGCACTCCCGTCCACCGCACGTCTGTCGTTGTGACCGAAGGCCCGGCGGGCGAAGCTCTCCCGATCACGGGACCTTCGCCCGCTTCTTTTCGAGCAGCGGCACAATGCGTGGAGCGATCCGCCGGCTCAGGACCAGTTCCGATTTGGTCCTGAGCACACCCTGGAACGCGATCATCTCCTGCAGTACCCGCTCGAAGTCGGCATGATCGATCGCCACCACCCGGCACAGTAGGTCGCCGTTACCGGCCACGGAATTGACCTCGAGCACTTCGGGAATCGTTCCCAGATGCGCGCAGGTCGCGTCCATCATCGACTGCGCGATATCCACGTGCACGAAGGCGAGGATCGAATAGCCGAGGGCAGTCGGCTGCATCTGCGGACGATAGCTGGTGATGACCCCGTTCTCGGAGAATCGGTCGAGCCGCGCCTGCACCGTACCGCGCGCGACATTGAGCCGGCGGGCGTACTCCCGTACCCCGGCCTTCGGTTCCTCGACGATCAGCTTCAGCAGGTCCAGATCGAGTTTGTCCAGGCGATTGGCCACGATCTCCACACTCCATCATTCCACTGGCATGCCATCAACGGCGATTACCGAGCAATTGGACTCATCGTATTCCTCGCGCCCGAACCCCACCACACCCTGCACCGACAGCGCCGCACCGGCCACTCACCGATCGAACACTCACCTGATCAGGCTGGTGACGTCCATTCCGAGTGAGCGGAGCTCGGTCACGTAGTTCTCGACATTGCGCAGTTTCACGTCTTCGTAGCCCCGGATACGGTCGGCGGCCGCGGCGGCCGAAACGGCGGTCGCGTGGTTGTCCGGCCGCAGATCTCGGGCGAGCCCGAGCACCATCGATTCGTAGTGAGCCGCCAGCGTCCGCTCCAACCGGCGCATCCGGGTGTATCCGAACGGATCCCACACCGTCCCACGCAGTACCTTGCCCTTGGCCAGCGCCTTCAACACGATATGGCTGCGCGGACCCATACCGATCTTCTTCTTCCGGCCCAGGGCCTTCAGCACCGGCGGATGCAGCCGGTAGGTCAGCTTTTCCGCCCCGGGGACGGCCGCGCGCACCGCGTCCGCGAAGGCGGGATCGGTGAGCATCCGGGCGACCTCGTACTCGTCCTTGTAGGCCATCAGCTTGTGCAGACCGTGAGCCACCGCTGCGGTGAACTCCGCGCGGTCGCCGAGCGCCTGCTCGGCCTCCCATACCCGCTGGACGGTGGCGAGGTAGCGCGCCGCGATGTTCTCGCCTTGATAGGCGACAAGCTGGGCCGCCCGGCGTTCGATCGATTCCCGGGCCGCGCCGGTGACGGTCAGCCCACTCAGCAGATGGGTGGGGACCGCGGTGTCACTGCGCCGGCCGGCCCGCTCGGACTCGGTGACCGCCCGGAACATCGCGGGGTCGGCGACGGCAACGCGACCCCAGCGGAACGCCGCCTGATTCGCCGCCACCGCCACTGCGTTGAGTGCGATCGCCTTCTCGATCTCGGTACCGGGTATCGGCAGGCCGCCCAACTGGTACGCCGCACCGACGAGCAGGAAATTGGCTGCGGCCGTGTTCCCGAACAAGGCCTCGGCGGCGGCCAGCGCGTCGAAGGTGGTCAACGTGTGACAGGACGCGTCCAGGCGTCCGAGCAGTTCGTTGTCGGCGGGGTAGCCGACGGCGGGGTCGTAGACCATATCCCCGGTCGGCGTCCGGCTGGTCGAGGCCACCGTGACGGTACGGTCCGGGTTGCCGTATCCCGCGTTCCCGGCGTCCGCCGCGGTCAGCAGGTCGAAGGCCAGGATGCAGTCCGCGGTGGACGGGCCGACCCGGTTCGACGCGGCCACCGGCTCGGCGCCGAGCCGCAGATGTGAGGTGACCGGGCCGGCTTTCTGGCTGAGCCCGGTCTGATCCAGCCCTTCGACGTGCAGGCCCGCACGCAACCCGGCCATGCCGAGGACTTGGTTGACCGTCACGATCCCGGTGCCGCCGACACCCGCCAGGAAGATATTGTGCGGACCCGCACCGAGCGCTGGCAGGACCGGTTCGGCGACCTCGGGCGGCGCGGGTGCCCCCGGCCCGGTTCGTGCGACCGGTTTCT
This sequence comes from Nocardia carnea, assembly GCF_029869215.1. Taxonomy (GTDB): domain Bacteria; phylum Actinomycetota; class Actinomycetes; order Mycobacteriales; family Mycobacteriaceae; genus Nocardia; species Nocardia carnea_B. The sequence goes on along the minus strand of NZ_JARWPM010000096.1, from coordinate 14,053 downwards.
CCGGCAGTTCGACGGTCACGAAGGACGGGCAGTCGCCGTCGAGGCACGAATAGTCGGTGTTGCAACCGGTCTGGTCGATCCTGGTCTTTCGGCCGAACTCGGTATCGACCGGCTGAACGGACAGGCAGTTGCTCTTCACCCCGCAGTCACCGCAGCCTTCGCAGACGGCTTCGTTGATGATCACTCGGGTGCGCCGCACCGGCAGGGTGCCCCGTTTGCGTTTGCGGCGCGCTTCGGCGGCGCACTGCTGGTCGTAGATCAGTACGGTCACGCCTTTGATATCGCGGAGCAATCGCTGGGCCTCGTCGAGCCGATCCCGATCCCACACCAGCACTCCCGGCGCGAAGGACGCCCCGCGGTGCCGTTCCGGCTCCTCCGCGCACACGATGATCTTCGCGACGCCTTCGGCGGCGAGCTTATGCGTCAGCTGCGGAACAGTCAGCCCGGCTTCGGCGTCCTGCGCGCCGGTCATGGCGACGGCGGCGTTGTAGAGGATCTTGTAGGTGATGTTCACTCCGGCGGCCACGCAGGCCTGGACCGCGAGTTGACCGGAATGGAAATACGTTCCGTCGCCGACATTTTGGAAGATGTGCTCGACGTCGGTGTACGCGGCCTGACCGATCCATTGCGCACCCTCACCACCCATCTGCGTCAGCCCGGTGACCTGGGAGTCCGTGCGGGAAGACATGGTGACCAGCGTGTGGCAGCCGATACCGCCGCCCGCCAGCGACCCTTCGGGAACCGCGGTGGAGCGATTGTGCGGGCAGCCGGAACAGAAGTACGCCGTCCGCTTGGTGGACAGTACCGTCAACTCCAGTGGTGGCGGGGGCGGGGCGAGCACGTCCACGCGGCCGCCGAGAATTCTGCGCAACGGGGTACGCAGCCGCGCCGCGGTCAGTTCACCGTCCGGCGGAACCAGCAGCAGGCCCGCACCATCGCGTTTACCGAGAACCCGCGGCGCCGCGCTGCGGCCGTAGAGGATCTCCTTCACCTGCGCTTCGACGAACGCGGTCTTGTCCTCGACCACCAGCAGCGTCTCCACCCCGTCGGCCAGCTCCCGGACCTTGGCGGCACCCAGCGGGTAGGGCATGCCGACCCGCAGGATCCGGATACCCGCTCGGTGCAGTCCGGCTTCGGAGAGGCCGAGTTCCGACAGCGCTTCGCGGACCGAGTCGTAGGCGGTACCGACCGCGACGATACCCAGCCACGCGTGCGCCGGGTTCACTTCGATCCGGTCGATCTCGTTGACCGCGCCGAAGGCTTCCACCATGGTCCAGCGCGGACCGTAGAGGTCGGCTTCGGCCAGCACACTGTCCGGCGGCGCCGCGAGCACCCGCTGCCGGTAGGTCCACGGACGTCCCTCCCATACGACTTCCGGCACCGTGACGGCGAAATCGTGGAAATCCCGGTTCAGCGTCCACAGACCGTCGGCGACATCGGCAACCAGTTTCAGTGCCGGCCAGCATCCCGACGCCCGGGACAGCGCGATCGCGTACATCCCGAAGGCGATGACCTCTTCGGCATTGCGCGGGAAGAAGACCGGCATCGACAACGCCGCCAGCGACCGCTCACTCGCGGCCGGGACCGAGGACGACTTCGCGGCCGGGTCGTCACCGACGAGCGCCAGTGCACCACCTGTGGGGTGCGCGCCGTACATGGCCGCGTGCCGCAGGGCATCACTGGCCCGGTCCAGGCCGGGTCCCTTGCCGTACCACACCCCCACGATCCCGTCGTGGGTACGCGTACCCTTCGGGAGTTCGAGCTGACTCCCCCAGACCGCGGTCGCCGCCAGCTCTTCGTTGACCCCGGGCACCAGCCGCACCTCGTGTTCGCCGGCCAGTTCGGGGATGCCGGCCAGCAACCGGTCCAAGCCCGCCAGCGGGCTGCCCTGGTAACCGGAGACGAAGGTGGCGGTCCGCTTTCCGGCGCGCCGGTCACGCTCGTGCTGTTCCACCAGCAGACGTGCGATCGCCTGTACACCGGTCAGCAGTACCGGGCCCGAGGACGTGCGATACCTGGCGGACAGATCGTCGGAGACCACCACCGGCCGGGTTTCGTTCACCTGAGTCACAGCACAGCACCGCCTTCACCATTCACGCACCAGAGGTACACATTCGGTCCCATCAAGGTGCGATATGCAGCCATCGCCGGTCAATCACTTTCGATATTCAGATACCAATGGCCCTATTCAGTGACTCATGTCACCGGACGTTCACTGCAATTGGCACAGTCACCCGCCGACGGCAGAGCCGCTACCGTTGGGTTATGACGGAAATGAGCGGGCCGGGCTCACCCTCGTGATTCGCGCGGTCTGGAACGGTGCGGTGCTCGCCGAAAGCCCGCATACGGTGCGAGTGGAAGGCAACCACTACTTCCCGCCCGAATCGCTGCACCGGAGGTACTTCGGCGACAGCCGGACGAAGACGCTGTGCCCCTGGAAGGGCGTGGCGCATTACTACACGGTGACCGTCGGCGAAGCGGTCAACCCGGACGCGGGCTGGTACTACCCGAACCCGAGCCCCTTGGCGCGGCGGATCAAGAACCACGTTGCTTTCGGGAACGGTGTGGAGGTGTCCGGCGAGCCCGGGCACAACGATGCAGGCGGCGACGACGGACTCTGAGCGCACCACCGCGTTCGAGGGTGAGCGGCCGCAGTAGAACAGCCCGGAAACGAACCGGTCGCTGATCTCGAAACCGCCGCGGGATCTACTTGGCGTCGCCATAGCATTCCACCACCGCGGTGGTGACCGGAAACCGCACCGGTGTCGGCCCGAAGGTCAGCCGGCCCGCGTTCTCCGCGGCGGTGGTGATCATCTCGACGACCCGGGTCGCTTCCTCGGCCGGGCAGTGCACAATCACCTCGTCGTGCTGGAAGAACACGAGTTCGCCGCGGAGACCGGCGCTGGACATCGCGTGCCGCAGGCCCGCCAGGACGAGCAGTGCCCATTCGGCGGCGCTGCCCTGCACCACGAAGTTCCTGGTGAAACGGCCGCGGGCGCGTGCCGCCGAAGTGGTGCCGTACGCCGCGGGGTTGTCGCCGGACAAATCCTGCTGTTCCGGGGCGACGACCGATACCGGCGGACAGGTCCGCCCGAGCCAGGTGCGCACCAACCGGCCCTCTTCACCGGCCCGCGCCGCCTCGTCGACATAGGCCACTGCGGCCGGATAGCGGCGGCGCAGACCCGCCAGATGGGTCAGGGCGTCGCCGGAGGTCTGGCCGTAGATGGCGCCCAGTAGCGCGAGTTTGGCCTGCGCACGATCGCCGCCGAAGCCGCGGGCCGCCAGATCCGCGTACAGATCGTCGCCCCGGCCGGCCGCTTCCATCAGCCCGGGATCGCGCGAGACGGCGGCCAGCACGCGTGGCTCCAGTTGGTCGGCGTCGGCGACCACCAGGCACCAGCCCGGGTCGGCACGGATGGCCCGGCGAATCGTTTTCGGGATCTGCAGCGCACCCCCGCCGTTGGTGGTCCAGCGGCCGGAAACCGTTCCGCCGGGCAGGTATTCGGGCCGGAACCGCCCACCGTGCACCCATTGCTCCAGCCAGGACCAGCCATGGGCGGTATACAGGCGGTACAGCGTCTTGTAGGCCAGCAGCGGACCCACCGCCGGATGTTCCACGCGCTGCAATTCCCATTTGCGGGTGGACGACAACTGGATTCCGGCGCGGGCGAAGGCCTTGATGATGTCGTTGGGCAGATCCGGCCGGACCCTGGCACCGAAAGCGCGCGACACCTCGTCGGCCAGTTCCGCCATCCGGCGCGGTTCCGCTCCCCCCGGGTAGCGCTCGCCCAGCAGTGTGTCGAGCATGGCGCGGTGGATATCGGCGCGCCACGGTATCCCGGCCCGCGACATCTCCGCCGCGATCAGCATGCCCGCCGACTCCGCGGCCAGCAGCAGCCGTATCCGTTCCGGGTGTTCCGTCGCGGCCGTCCGGGCGAGCTGACCCGCGTAGACCTCCAGCAGCGCGGTGAATCCGTCCACCCCGGCCGGTAGCGGCACCGGGCCCGATTCGAACAGCGAGGGCTGGGTCTCGGCGGCCCGAACGGGGGCGTCCGGCGGGACCGGCAAGTTGTGAAGTCGTGCCCAGGCGGCCGCCAGTGAACGGGGCTGCCCCGCCTGACCCTCCTCGTATCCGATCAGGATCGCCTCCGCGGCCTCCACGTCGTAGCAGCGCTCGACCCGGACCCCCACCGCCAGCAGGGCTCGGTAGATACCGGCGGTGGACCGCCACACCCACCGCTCGACCTCGGGGCGCGACCGCACGGCGTCGGCGAGCGAGCGCTCGTGGACCACCGCCCCGGCGGGCCGGCCGTCCGGGCCGAGCGGACACAGATAGGCGCCACCGTCCTCGGATTCCGCCACCGCCCACCGCACGTTCCAGAGTTTGGCACCCACCTCCGACAGGGTCGGCCTTCATGGTTGGATGCGCATATCCAGGTATCGGCAATTGAGGGCGGCGCTCGCCCTTGTGAACCGGAGAACACTCGGGCGGCAAGTCCTGCCCAGGTCAGGCGGCGAGTACGTCCTCCACCGGGCGGCGTGGTGTTTCGGCGAGCGGTCCCGCGCCGCCGGAAGTCCAGCCGACCCGGACCATGGCCTGGGGGTAGGCGCAGTCGTGCAGAAGTCCGGTACGGATTTCGCGGCGGCAGTCGAGCATGCCGAGCGGTTCGGTCTGCAGGCTCGTCGCCAGACCGAGCCCGGTCGCGGTCAGCAGCAGGGCGCTGATCGCTTCACCGGCGCGCAACTGGGCGCGGCGATCGTCGTGCGGGGTGCCCACGACCAGCCATTGGGCCCCGTCCGGCAGGTCGGCGGGATCCAGCAGCGCCGGGGCGGCGAAGCTCCGTACCGGGATTTCCCCGGGACGGCGGGGTGCGGGAGCGTTCCGGGACGGGACACCGTCGACCCGGCGGCCCGGGCCGCTCCAGCGGGCGATTTCGCGCTGGTAACCGGTATCGGTGCGGTGCAGGTCGGCCGCCCGGCGCATCGGGTCCGCGAGACGCGGTAGCAGCGGATCCGGCACCTGGCGGACAGCGGCTCCGAACGCGGAGGCCTGGGTGGCCAGGGCGCGGATGTGGCGGGCCGGGATCGGGCGGGGCAGGTACCGGCGGCGATCGGTGCGGCGCAGCAGAATGGCGGCGGCCTGGTCGATCTGAGCGGGGGTGGGGCGTTGCCGGGTGGTGTGCACGGTGGCCAGATGCGTGGGATCGTCGGGGTTCGGGCAGTAGTCCACGGTTGTGGCCCAGCTCAGGGCGGACAGTCCGATACGCAGATGGTGCAGCGCCGCGCCGCAGCTGATGATCAGCGCGCGCTGGAACGGGTCGGTTTCGGTGAGGTGGCGGCCGGTATCGGCGAGGAGCTCGATCCCGGTGGGGGTCGGCCGCCAGCGCCACGGCTGGGTGTTGTGCACGGACGGCGCGCGGACGGCGAGACCGAGCGCGATATCGATGGCCTCACGATCCGGGATCGCGGAGAGCATTCTGGTGTGTCCTTCCGGTCACATACGGGTTTTCGAGGAATCCGTCGTCACGCCCGGCGGGTGGCTCGTGCGGCTTCCACCGGGACGACGCCCTACCTCCGCCCGCAGTCGGCGACCGGGTCGCGGAGGTTTTGAATTTGCGCTAATTACCAGGGTAGGCCGACAAGGCGGAGGGGGCACGGAGTTACCCGGCCGCGACCGCAGCCTCCGCGATATACCCGCCACGGGAGGTTCGGCGAATCCCGCGGAGCGGGTGCCGATTCCGGAATCGGCCGACCTGCCGGTATAGGCATCCAGGAGGTTTTGTGAGATCGGCCATGCCGGTCCCCGCGGGCGGTGACCGGACGGTCCTCGGCGGCCGGCTGTCGCGACACGCGGGCCGGTGCGCTGTTTCCCGCACCGAATGCCGGGTAGATCGCCAGTACGCTGGGCAACCACCCCTGGTTTCCGGCTGTGACAGATGCGATACACCGAGGAAAGGGATGCACACCATGCTGATACGTCGGCTTGCCCGGCCGCTGCTGGCGAGTACGTTCGTCGCGAACGGCGTCGAAACCCTGATGCATCCGCAATCACGGGTCCAGGAAGCGTCGAATCTGGTGGCGAAGGGGCAGGAAACGCTGCCGTCGAATGTCGCATCGTCCCTTCCCTCCGACCCGGACATGCTGGTGAAGGTCACCGCAGCGGTCCAGATCGCGGGCGGCACTCTGCTGGCGCTGGGGAAGGCACCACGACCGGCGGCACTTCTGCTGGCTGCGACAGTGGTGCCGGCGACCGTCACCGAACAGAACTTCTGGGCCGAGACCGACCCCGAACGCAAGGCCGCGAAGCGGACGGCGTTCCTCAAGGATATGGGGCTGCTGGGCGGTTTGATGATCGCCGCCGCGGATACCGCGGGTAAACCGTCGCTGGGCTGGCGGGGCCGCCGCGCCGCGCGCCGGGCCGCGGCCACGGTCGGCACCGCGCTGCCGCTCGGCGCGTCGGGTGGCAACGGCACCGGCGAGGCGGTGCGCCACCAGTTGCAGCAGGCCGCGGAGCGCGGCCAGGAGTTCGCGGGTACCGCCGCGAGCCGGGGGCAGGAGCTCGCGGGCACCGTCGCCGGTAAAGGCGCCGAACTCGCCGAGGTCGCCCGGGAACGCGGCCCGGGCTGGGCGGAGGCCGCGAAGCATCGCGGGTCGGAATGGGCGGATATCGCCAAGCACCGGGGCGCCGAGCTGGCGGATGTGGCGAAGCAACGGGGTGGTGAACTGGCCGATGTCGCGAAACACCGCGGTAGCGAACTGGCCGATACCGCGCAGGCCCGGGGCCCGGTCTGGAAGGAGACCGCGAAGAACCGTGCCGCGGAACTGGCAGAAGCCGCCAAGAACCGTGGCGGTGAACTCGCCGATACGGCGCAGACACGCGGCCCGGTGTGGGCGGATACGGCGAAGAGCCGGGCGGCCGAACTGGCCGAAGCCGCGAAACACCGCGGCAGCGAACTCGCGGATGCCGCGCAGACCCGCGGCCCGGAACTGACCGGGGCCGCCAAGAACCGCGCCGCCGGGCTTGCCGATTATTCGAAGCATCGGGGCGGTGAACTGGCGGCCGTCGTCAAGGAGCAGCGGGCGCAACTGGAGAAACAGCGCGCGCAGATGGACAAACAGCGTGCACAGCTGAAGAAGGCGTACCGGAAAGCTCAGGCGGACAAAGCGAAACGCCGCTGATCACCCGTTGTCGAACCTGCCCGGGCATGCCTCACATGCCCGGGCATTCGATTATCGGCGCGGGATAGTGGGCGACGGTGCTCCGCCACGGCCGGTGCACAGCCAGGCTTTCCAGGTCGGCCAGTTCGGGAATCCAGCGGCGTACGTAGCTACCGTCGGGGTCGTAGCGGTCGGCCTGGCGCAGCGGGTTCAGCACCCGGTTCGGCCGGGTGTCGTTCCCGGTGCCCGCGACCCACTGCCAGTTGAGCTGGTTGTTCGCGAGGTCGGCGTCCACCAGCCAGTACCGGAAATGCCGGGCACCGATGCGCCAATCCACGCGGAGGGATTTGGCCAGGAAGCTCGCGGCGATCAGCCGGGCGCGGTTCGGCATCCAGCCCTGGGCGTGTAGCTGGCGCATTCCGGCGTCGACGATCGGGAACCCGGTGCGGCCCTGCGTCCATGCCTGCACCGCCTGTTCGTCTGTGCGCCAGCGGATCTCGCGGTCCCGGTAGTCGTGCCATGCCGCGCGGGGGCGGGCGGCCAGGACTTGGTGGTGGAAATCCCGCCAGGCCAGCTGCCGGAGGAAGGCCGCGCCACCCGCGGTCGAACCATTTGTGCGGTGCACCAGTTCGGCCGGTGAGAGACAACCGAAGTGCAGGTAGGGCGACAGATGGGAGGTGGCGTCGGCGGCGAGGTCGTCGCTGTCGCGGGCGTATTCGGTGATTCCGTGGGAAAGCCAGTCGCGCACAATTCTCCGGCCCGTGGTTTCCCCGCCGACGGACAGGTCCGGGGAACGGTCGCCGACGGCGAGGTCGCCCGGCCGCGGGAGCGCTCCGGGGTCGATCGCGGGTAGCTCGAGCCGACGTGGCGCGCGTAGTGGTGCCCGCCGTTGCGCGGCGGTCCAGCGATGGAAGTACGGGGTGAAGACGGCGTAGTGGTCACGGCCGGCCGGTGCCGACTCGCCGGGTGCGAGCACGGTCACCGAATGCCGGTGCACGCACAGTTCGCGCCGGTCCCGGGACAAGCGCTGCCGCAGCCGCTCCTCGCGGCCCCGGCTGTAGGCACTGACGTCCGCGGCGATGTGCACCGTCGCGGCACCGGTCTCGGCTGCCACCCGCGCGACCTGTTCGGCCACGTCACCGGAGCGCACGACCAGCCGCCCGCCGAGCGCGCGCAGTTCGGTGTCGAGTTCGCTCAGCGCGGTCGCCAGGAAATGGGCGCGATTGGGCGGGCATGCCCGGCGCACCAGGATGGCCTCGTCGAGGACGAACAACGGGACCACCGCTCCCCCGGCGCGATACGCCGCCGTGAGTACCGGGTTGTCTCGCACCCGCAGATCCCGGGTGAACAGGGCGACCGCGGGCGCGGTCACTCCAGCCAGACCAGGCAGAAAGTGTGTCCCACCGGGTCGGTGTACACCCGGAACGTTTCGGTGGTCTGGATGAGGGTGGCACCCAGCGCCAGCACCGCGGGCTCGGCCACCTCCACATCGCTGACCCGGATGTCCAGATGAATCTGCTGCGAGCCGGCCGGATCGGGGAAGCGCGGCGGCCGGTACTCCGGGGAGAGCTGGAAGGCGAGGCGGCGCCCGTGCGGGTCCTCCATGGCGACCCAGGTGTCGTCGCTTTCCGGCCGGACGATCTCCCCGCCGAGCAGGCCGAGATAGAACTCGGACAGTTTCCACGGGTCCGGGCAGTCCAGTACCACTGTCCGCAAACCCTCGACACCTTCGGCAGCCATATGTGCCCCTCCTTCCGAACCGGATGACGGTGACCGCGTACCCGCACGCGAGCCGGGAAAACCCACCCGGCGAGTGGCGGCTCGACCGGGCCGGCTCCGACCCTAGTTCGCGCGCGGGCCGCAGCGGTGGCTCCCGTCAGCGTGTCGCCGGTGGGATCTCCTCGTAGACCGCGTCCACCTCGGCGGACAACAGCCGATCGGCCATCTCCTGTTTCAGCACCGTCAGCCGGATTTCCTCGGCCCCGGTCCGGTCGGGTTTCGCGCCGAGAGCGATGAACTCGGCGGTGACGAATCCGGCATCCCGCAGGCGCAGCGGCACCGTCCGGCCCCGATAGGTGAATTCCCAGATGTAGCGGGCGAGTGTGGCGCCGCGCGACGTCGCCGCCAGCTGCGGGTCGACGGTGTAGCGCCCTTCTGTCACCGCACGCAGCGCCATTTCGACGGCATCCCGGCCACCCGGTCCGGGAAACGCGGTCCGCACCGTGACCTCGCGCCGTTCGACCTCGCCGAACAGCGCCACGGCATACCGCAAGGCACAGTAGGCGTGCGCGACGCCGCCGGGGAACCCCGGGCCGTGGTACTTCATCAGGTCGTCGTACGAAATCGATATCGGCACACCGGATTCCAGGACGGTCAGCATCGGTTCCTTCTTCCGGCGGTAGCCCAGTAGAGCGTCGAGTAGAGGAGTTGGGTGGCGCCCGGCATGAAACCGGAGCCGTGGTGGTACACCGGGTCCATCGTCGTCACCAGAAGTGTTCCCGCAGTGGAGGTTTCATCGATATAGAGGATGGAACCGTCGCGGTCGCCGTTCTCGGTGTGCAGATCCACCAGACTCACCGCGCCGGCCGGTGGTTCCAGCACGCCGTGGTAGTGCCAGACGACGGCCCGCTGCGCGAAGAACTTCCACGCGGGATGTTCGGGCGCCCGGAGCCGCAGCCGGTGGTCCTCGCCGGTGCGCCACCACCAGAACACGGTGGGCCGGCTCTCCTCCCGCACACCGGGCAGCCACGTGCCGACGGAGTTCTCACCGAAGACGAGCACGGTGGCGCCCCGGTCGAGCGCCGCGAGAATCGGGGCGGCCCACCGGCGCAGCAGATCGCTGCGCAACCGGTCGCTCACCACGATCACCTCGGCGTCGGCGAGCTCGGTGAGCGCGCCGGTGCGCACGTGGACCCCGCGGATCCGGTAGGGCGCCAGCGCTGTATCGGCGAGGGTGGCGAGCGGGGCGTGACTACCGCCGTGCAGGAAAGCGATCGTGGTGTCGGGGATACTCATGCGGCCGCCAGCCAGCGCAGGATCTGTTCGCGCATATGTCCGGTACCGCGGGCGGCGGTGGCGAATTGCAGCAGATCGTTACCGCCGTGCACCAGCACGCGGCCGTCACCGAGCCGGTACTCGTAATCGATCGGTGCCGCCGTACGCCCGATGGTGTGGATCACCCGGGTCCCGACCGGGAGGTCGAGATAGCAGCCGCGGCCGTAGAACCCGGCGACCCCGATCCGTTCCAGCTCCGCGAACGGCACCGGACCGGGGCGTCCGGTGTTGTACAGGAAGCTCTCCGGGGCGGTCCCGGCCCACACCGCATGCTCGCTCACCCTGGTCAGCGCCAGATCCCCGGGGTTGCGGAAGTCGAGTGTGCGCCGCAGCACCGTTTCACTTGTGCGCGAGCGCGCTGGGCCACCAGACCTTCCGGCCGACGACGGTGAACAGTGCCGGGATGACCACGGTCCGCACCAGGAACGTGTCCAGGACGATACCGATCCCGACGATGATGCCGAGCTGGGTGAGCGTGATCAGCGGCAGTACACCGAGGACACAGAACACCGCGGCGAGAACGATGCCCGCGCTGGTGATCACCGCACCCGTCGCCGACACCGCGCGGACCATACCGCCCACGGTCCCGTGCCCAGGGGTTTCCTCACGTGCCCGGGTGACCAGGAAAATGGTGTAGTCGACACCCAGTGCGACCAGGAAGAGGAATGCGAAAAGCGGTGTCGTGGTGTCCAATGCCGGGAATCCGAACAGGTGGGTACCGACCAGGCCGCCCAGACCGATGGCCGCCAGCGCGCTCAGCACGGTGACCGCGATGAGCAGCACCGCGGCAGGCAGGGCGCGCAGCAGGGCCAGCAGCACCGCGAAGACCATCACCAGGATCAGCGGAATGACGAGGAACTGGTCGCGGCGCGCGGCGTCGCGGGTGTCGAGAGCCTGGGCGTCGCTGCCGCCGACGAGCGCGTCCGTCGCGGGCTCCCCCGCCAGCGCCGAGCGCATCAGCTCGATCGTGTCGAAGGCCTGCGCGGATTCCGGTGCGGCATCGAGGGTTACCGTCCAGCGGTCCGTACCCGCATGACTCCCGGCGGGATTCGCGGCCGAGATCCCCGGTACCGTCGCCAATGCCCGGCGCACCTGGTCCGCGGTGCCCGCGCGAGCGAGCACGATCGTCGGATCCGAGGAGCCGGACGGGAAATGCGCGGCCAGCGTATCGAGCCCGTCGACGGATTCCGCCTGCACCCGGAACTGCTCGGTCTGCGACAGGCCGATGGATACGCCGAGCAGCCCGGCGCAGCAGCCGAGCAGTACCACGATCGCGGCCGCCGCCACGGCCACCGGCCGGGCGACCACCCGGGTCGCGATGCGATGCCAGACGCCGTGTTCGGTGATGTCGTCGTCGCGCAGGCGGGGAACGAAGGGCCAGAACACGTTCCGGCCGCACAGCGCCAGCGCCGGCGGTAGCGCCACCAGGACGAAAACCACGGCGACCAGCAATCCGGCCGCGGCCATCAACCCCAGCGACCGGGTGTTCGGCAGGGTCGCCAGCAACAGGGTGCACAGAGCGAGCACCACGGTGATATTGCTGGCCAGAATGGCCGGACCGGCGCGGCGCACCGCCTCCCGCAACGCGCGGCGGTGATCGGGGTAGCGGTGCAGTTCGTCGCGATACCGCGAGACCAGCAGCAACGCGTAATTCGTGCCCGCCCCGAAGACGAGAACGCTGGTGATGCCCGAGGTGGAGCCGTCGAAACTCAGATCGGTGAGCCGGGCGAGTGCGGTGCCGGCACTGGTGGCCGTCCGGTCCGCGAGACCGATCACCAGCAACGGCAACAGCCACAGCACCGGGGACCGGTAGGTGACGATCAGGAGCAGCGCGACCACCAGCGCGGTGACCGCCAGCAGGGTCACATCCGCGCCGGCGAACGAATCGGCGATATCGGCCCCGAACGCCGGACCACCGGTGATCTGCACGGTCAGGCCCGGTGGTGTGTGTTGCGCCGCCGTATCGCGGAGGCGGCCGATTTCCTCGGTGAGGGCTTCGCCACTGAGGTCGGCCGAAACGCTCGCCCGGCCCAGCGCGGCCCTGCCGTCGGGCGCGACCACGAGCCGGGGGCCGCCGTCGTCCGTACCCGCGATGGTGACGACGGCACCCTCGGCCGCTCGGGTGTCCGCCGCGGTGAGCGGACCGTCGTCGACCCGGCTGATCACCAGGATGACCGGCGCGTCGGCACCCCCGGGGAATTCGGCCACCGCAGCTTTCACCTGCGCGGATTCCGATGATTCCGGCAGCGAGGACGGTGCCCGGCCGGCGTCGTCGTTGCTGCCGACGCCGAGAATCGCGCCGCAGGCCGCGGCGACGACAACGAGGAGAAGCCACCACGAACGGCGGCCGGTGACCAGTGCGGCATAGCGCTCCCAGGCGTTCACCCGGCCGACTATTTCAGAAACTGAAATACTTCGCAAACGACGACTACACTCGGTGCGCTGACCGACCAGGGAAGGACACCCGCGCGTGACACCAGCAGGCGAGCCGGCCGATGCCGCAACCCGCGCAACCGCCGAGACCGCTGTTGCCACCGATATCCGTGCACTCACCGCGATCTCCGAGCAGATCGCCCACCTGTTCGCGCATTCTCATTCGTTGCGTAGCACCGATTTCCGCGCGTTGATGCATATCGCGACCGCCGACGCCGAAGGCCGCCCGCTCACGGCGGGACAACTGCGCGAACTCATGGGCCTGTCACCGGCCGCGATCACCTACCTGGTCGAGCGGATGATCGCCTCGGGCCATATCGACCGCGAAACCGACCCGCGCGATCGTCGCCGCGTGCTGCTGCACTACTCCGAGCACGGAATGGCGGTGGCCGGCGAATTCTTCCACCCGCTCGGCCGCCGCACCCGTGCCGCGATGGCCGCCCTGCCGACCTCCGATCTCCACGCCGCCCATCGGGTGCTGCAGGCCGTGGTGGCGGCCATGCGCGAGCACCACGGCACGCTGCCCGAAGGCCCCCGCGCCGGCACTTGACCCCCGCCGCCCGCCGGCAAACTCCGACCGCGTATCCCACGGCAGACGGGTACTACTCCGGGATGGGGCACTTCAGAAGATGGGGGCTGTTGCCTGCAGGACTATCGACGGGGTCACCGAGCAGCTCGCCCGGTCACATCCGGTGGCGTGACCGGCGGATTCGCCCGTGATCGGCACGGCTGATTGCGGCGGTGGCGCGCGGGTATACCGGTCCCGGACAGGAGGTGTGTGATGCCGAAGGAATGGACCGACAAACAGGAACGGCAGTACGAGCACATCAAGGATTCGGCGCAGGACCGGGGCGCGGGGACAAAACGCGCCAAGGAGATCGCCGCCCGCACGGTCAACAAGAATCGCGCCCAATCCGGGCAGTCGAAAACCGCGAGCCGGTCATCGACCCGCGATATGTCACCACAACGGCGCGGCGGGAAACGGTCGCACAGCAGCGGCCCCAAGGGGCAGACGCGCGACCAGCTCTATAACGAGGCCCGGCGCCGCGGTATCAAGGGCCGGTCGAAGATGAGCAAGGACGAGCTCGCCGACGCGCTGGGCCGGTCGTAGCCCGTGAGCACCACCGCGCGCGGCACCCGGCGCGCCGGGAAACCCGTGGGAGCGGCCGAGTTCGTCCCCGCCGAGGCCGATCTGGACGCCGTCCGGGCGGGCGCGGGCGGGGGGCCCCGCGGCGCCCCGGAAACCCACGCGCCCCCGCCCCGGGTGGGGGGGGGGTGGCGGTCCGGGGCCCCGCCGGGGCCGCCCGCCGGGCCCGCCCGGACGGCGTCCAGATCGGCCTCGGCGGGGACGAACTCGGCCGCTCCCACGGGTTTCCCGGCGCGCCGGGCGCCACGCGCGGTGGTGCTC
>NZ_JARWPM010000095.1 GCF_029869215.1 Nocardia carnea | reverse complement strand
GGGGGGGCGGCCGGGGGCGGGCGCGGGGCCTTTCGGGGGGCGGGGGGGGGCGGGGGGGGCCCGCGCCGGGGCCGGGCGCCGGGCCCGCGAACGGCTGGTGCGCTGCGGTGTCGGCGCGCCGGTGCGGCTCTTCTCCGTGGTCTCCGGTAGTACCGATTCCAGGGCGAGTTTCGCCATGATCGCGCGGACCACGCGACCCGGGCTGCGCCCGTCGGTGCGCACCCGTACCGAGGCGACCTCCCGGTACAGCGGCCGCCGGATCCGCATGAGTTCGCGGTATTTCGCCCCGGGGTCGGCGCCGCCGAGCAGCGGCCGGTTGTTCGTGGCGCCGGTGCGGCGCAAACCCTCGGCGATGCTGATCTCCAGGTAGACCACCGTCCGGTCGCGCAGCAGTGCCCGGGTGCGCGCGGAGAGTATCGCGCCGCCGCCGAGGGAGACCACGCCCCGCTGGGTGCGCAGGGCCCGGCCGACCACTTCTTCCTCGAGCCGGCGGAACTCCGGTTCGCCGTCGGTGGCGAAGATCTCGGGAATGCTGCGGCCGGCCGCCTGCTCGATCCCGGCGTCGGTGTCGTACAGGTCGACGCCCAGTTCACGCGCCAGTTTCCGGCCGATGGTCGTCTTTCCCGCGCCGGGCGGGCCGACCAGCACCACCCGCGGGCTGTGCGGATCGGTCTGCACGATCATTACGCCGGGTCGGCGACGTGTTCGCCCGGGTTCAGATGCGGGCGCCCGCTGATCCGCTTCACGTAGCCGTCGAGGTTGCTCACCGTTTCGGCCACCGAATCGCCGCCGAATTTCTCCAAGGCCGCCTGCGCCACGACCAGCGCCACCATGGATTCGGCGACGACTCCGGCCGCCGGCACCGCACATACGTCGGAGCGCTGGTGGATCGCCGCGGCCTCCGCACCGGTGGACATATCGATGGTGGCCAGCGCGCGCGGCACGGTGGAGATGGGCTTCATCGCCGCTCGCACCCGCAGTGCCTCGCCGTTGGTCATCCCGCCTTCGAGGCCGCCCGCGCGGTTGGTCGAGCGCAGCACTCCGTCCGGGCCCGGCCGCATTTCGTCGTGCGCCTGGCTGCCCCGCCGCCGCGCGGTTTCGAAACCGTCGCCGACCTCGACGCCCTTGATGGCCTGAATCCCCATGAGGGCTCCCGCGAGCCGTGCGTCGAGCCGGTTCTCCCCGCTGGTGAACGAACCCAGGCCGATGGGCAGCCCGTCCACGACCACCTCCACGACACCGCCCAGGGTGTCGCCGTCCTTCTTCGCGGCCTCGATCTCGGCGATCATGGCCGCTTCGGCGGCGGAATCGAAGGCCCGCACCGGGCTTTCGTCGATCGCGGCCAGATCGGCTGCCGTGGGCACCACACCGGTGGTGTTCGCCGCGGTACCGATGGAGACCACATGCGAGATCACCTCGACTCCGAGCGCCTGGCGCAGAAACGCGCGTGCCACCGTGCCGGCCGCGACGCGCGCCGCCGTCTCCCGGGCGCTCGCCCGCTCCAGTACCGGGCGGGCGTCGTCGAATCCGTATTTGAGCATCCCGGAGTAGTCGGCGTGGCCGGGGCGGGGCCGGGTCAGCGGGGCGTTGCGGGCCAGATCGGCGAGTTCGGCCTCGTCCACCGGGTCGGCCGACATCACGGTGGTCCATTTCGGCCATTCCGAATTGGCGACCTCGATGGCGACCGGTCCGCCCATGGTCCGGCCGTGCCGGACTCCGCCGAGCACGGTGACCTTGTCGGCTTCGAACTTCATCCGCGCGCCGCGGCCGTAACC
>NZ_JARWPM010000094.1 GCF_029869215.1 Nocardia carnea | reverse complement strand
CCCCCCCCCCCCCCGGGGGCGCGCCTGGCCCCGAAAAAAATCACGGCAGGGGCGGGTTGGCGTGTTCGTCGCCGTGGAAGTCGACCGATGAGTACTCGCGGAGTTTGGTGAGGCGGTGGTAGGCGTCGATCATCCGTACGGTGCCCGACTTCGATCGCATGACGATCGACTGGGTGGAGGCGCCGCCGCCGTAGTAGCGCACACCGCGCAGGAGGTCGCCGTCGGTGACGCCGGTGGCGCAGAAGAAGACGTTGTCGCCGGATACCAGGTCCTCGGTGACGAGCACCCGATCGAGGTCGTGGCCGGCGTCGATGGCCTTCTGGCGTTCTTCGTCGTCCTTGGGGGCCAGTTTGCCTTGCAGGACGCCACCCATACAGCGCATCGCGGCGGCGGCGATGATGCCCTCGGGGGTGCCGCCGATGCCTACGAGGATATCGGTGCCGGAATCGGGGCGGGCGGCGGCGATGGCGCCGGCCACGTCACCGTCGGAGATCAGCCGGATTCGTGCGCCCGCGTCGCGGACCTCCTGGATGAGGTCGGCGTGCCGGGGCCGGTCCAGGATGCAGACGGTGAGATCGGAGACGGACATATTCTTGGCCTTGGCGACCTTGCGGATGTTTTCCGCCATCGGCACCGAGATATCGATCACATCGGCCGCATCGGGGCCGACCGCGATCTTGTGCATGTAGAACACGGCCGAGGGATCGAACATGGCACCGCGTTCGGCGACCGCGAGCACCGAGATGGCGCCCGGGGAACCCTTCGACATCAGGGTGGTGCCGTCGATCGGGTCGACCGCGAAGTCGACGTCGGGGCCGGTGCCGTCACCGACGCTCTCTCCGTTGTAGAGCATGGGCGCCTCGTCCTTCTCGCCCTCGCCGATCACCACGACACCGCGCATCGACACCGAGCTGACCAGCTGCCGCATGGCATCTACGGCCGCCCCGTCGCCGCCTTCCTTGTCGCCGCGCCCGACCCAGCGGCCCGCCGCCATCGCACCGGCCTCGGTGACACGGACGAGTTCGAGCGCGAGGTTGCGGTCGGGCGCCTCGCGGCGGCTCGAAGGGGTCGCGGATGCCGTCATAGCGGGTGCCTCCTTGGCGTCGGAACTTCGGCGTAATTGTCGCATTGGCCTGTTCCGCGGAAATGATCAGCTGGTACGGCAGTACCGGGGGCGGGCCGGGTCGTGCCGCTACCACGAGGGATACTGAGAACGTGCCGAACAAGAAGCCACGCATCATGAACGACTACCGGGATCTGGTCTGGTCGCTGATTCCGTTGGTGCTGATCGCCGTGGTTTTCGCCGGACTCACCAGTCAATGCAGTTTCGCGGCCAACGGGCCGACGACGGGACCGGTCCCGAGCTTCGACGCCGCCGCGGCCCTGCGTTCCGACGCGCAGACGCTGCCCTTCCCGGTGCGAGAGCCGGCGCTGCCGGAGAACTGGCAGCCGAATTCGGGGAGCCGCGACACCATCACCGGTACCGGCGGCGGAGCGGTGAGCACGATCGGCTACATCACCGGGTCCGGCACGTATATGCAGCTGAACCAGAGCGATGCCACCGAAGACGTGCTGGTGGACCATATCGTCGGCCGCCGGTCCGCCACCGGGACCGAGGAGACCGGCGGGCAGAAATGGGTGGTGTACGACGAACCGGACGCCGAACCCGCGTGGGTCGCCGATTTCGGTGACAGCCGGGTGCTGATCCGGGGAGCCGGCGACCGGGCGGCGTTCCAGACGCTGGCCGCGGCGGTGACGGCCGCGCGGCCCCTGTAGAACCGGGTCGTCACTCCTGATCGGAGTCGGCGAGCGCCTTCTCGATCCGTTGCCGGGCACCGGCCAGATGCTGTTCGCAGCGGTTGGCCAGTGCTTCGCCGCGCTCCCACAGGGCGAGCGCGTCGTCGAGGTCCATACCGCCCTGTTCCAGCATCTTCACCACGTTGACCAGTTCGTCGCGGGCACGTTCGTAACCGAACCCGGCGATCTCGGCCAGTTCGTCGTCGGCGCTGGTATCGGCCACGGATCAGGTCCTCTCGGTGTTGTCGGGGTGGTTGCCGGCGCCGGGCTCACGCGCTGGGGCGCGACGCTCACCCAGCGGTGTACTGCCCAGTCCGGCGGCGGAGATCGCGCCGTCACCGACGCGGATCCGTAACTGGCTGCCCGGGGGCGCGTCCTCGATACTGCGCACCACATGGCGTTCGGTGCCGGACAGCCGCTGCACGACAGCGTAGCCGCGGGCCAGGGTCGCGGCCGGGCCCACGGCGGTCAACTGGTGGCGCAGGTGATCGGTACCGGTGGTTTCGGTGCGGATCAGATCCGACACAGTCCGCCGGGCGGCGGTGCGCAGGCGTTCGATCTCGTCGTGCCGATGCCCGAGTTCGCGCAACGGATCGGCCAGAACGGGACGCGACCGCAGCTGCGCCAGGGCGGCGGCCTCCCGCTGGACCCAGCCGCGCAGGGCGGCCGCCGAGCGGTCGCGCAGTTCCCGGATCAGTGCGATTTCGGCCGCGGCGTCCGGGACGATGCGTTTGGCGGCATCGGTGGGGGTGGCGGCGCGCAGGTCGGCGACCAGGTCGGACAGCGGCGAATCGGGTTCGTGGCCGATCGCGCTGACGATCGGGGTGGTCGCGGCGACGATCGCGCGGCACAGGGTCTCGTCGGAGAACGGCAGCAGATCCTCGACACTGCCGCCGCCGCGGGCCAGCACGATCACCTCGACGGCCGGATCGCGGTCGAGGCCGGCCAGCGCGTCCAGAATCTGCGGGACGGCAGTCGGCCCCTGTACGGCGGTGTTCCGCACCTCGAAACGCACCGCGGGCCAGCGGGCCCGGGCCACGCTCAGCACATCGTGTTCGGCGGCGCTGCCGCGTCCGGTGATCAACCCGACGGTCGCGGGCAGGAAGGGGACCGGACGTTTGATCCGTTCGTCGAACAGGCCCTCCGCGGCCAGCAGCGCTTTGAGCCGCTCGATCCGGGCGAGCAGTTCACCGACCCCGACCGGCCGGATCTCGGTGATCCGCAGCGACAGGGTGCCGCGGCCGGTGAAGAACGCGAATTTGCCGTACACCACCACCCGGCTGCCTTCCTGCAGCGGTACGGGGGCGTTACGGAGCAGGGCGGGGTCGCAGGTCACCGAGAGCGACATATCGGCGGCGGGGTCGCGTAGGACGAGGAAGGCGGTGCGAGTGCCCGGCCGCAGATTGATCTGGGTCAGCTGACCCTCGACCCAGATACTGCCGAGCCGGTCGATCCACTGGGCGACCTTCATCGCCACCGAACGCACCGGCCACGGTTGTTCGGCGGAATTGGCGGGCGCACCCGGCCGGCCGGAATCGGCCCGGCCGGCCGCGGCGCCCGACTGGGCTTCCGTCACTGGGCGCGCACGGTGGCGATCCGGTTGGTCAGCATGGTGACGAACGCCGCGCGGTCCCGGGTGCGCTGCTCGTAGTCGAGGAGGGCGACCAGATCGGCGACGGTGAGGGTGCGCAGCCGGCCCCGCAACTGGGCAAGCGTCATGTTCGGGTAGTCGTAGCGGGCGCCGACCTCGGGAAGTTCGGGTTCGGGGTCGCCGGGAGTTTCCGGTTCCGCGGGCGCGGGGTCGGTCGCGGCTTCGGCTGCCGCCTCGGCTTCCGGCTCCGGGGCAGGCGCAGTCTCGGCCTCCGGCGCGGTGTCGTCCGCCGTCTCTGCCTCCGTTGCGGCGTCGGCCGCGAGGTCGGCGTCCGGCTCGGGCTCGGCCGCGATCCGCGCCTCCCACTCCCCGGTGTCGAAGGTGGCGGCCTCGGGTACCGCGTTACCGTTCTGCATGGCACGCAGCCCGGCGAGGGTTTCCTGCAACGCCAGTTCCACCTCGGCCGGATCGGCGTCGAACCGGTCGAACTCGCTGTCGCGGCCCGGCGCGGGCGCGCTGCGCGTGCGTACGGGCAGTTCGTCATCCTCGTCGAACGTGGCCCATTCCGGCTGCTGCTCCGGGCGGTTGATGATCCGGTCGAAAACCGAATCACCCTTGATCGCGAGACTGGTGACGAACTGCTGGACGTGCATACCGGTCTGCAGCAGCTGGCTCACCGCGGTGACGGGAAATTTCACCGCCGCGGAAGGCAGCCGTCGCGTCTCCTCGAGGACGTAGACGGCGGCTCCGGCGGCGACACGGGCCAGGAACGGTGGTCGAAACATAGTACTAGCCTGCCCGATAGCACACCGTCCGCAAAAGAGGGCGCACGCGCTCGGCGGTGCCGGAGTCACGCACGTATCCTGTCGGCATGTCCTCGGCAATACCGTTGAACGTCGGAATCGCTCGCTCCGCCGGCACCGCCACCGCGGTTCCGGAGGGGAAACGAGTGCTACTCGCCGAACCGCGCGGCTACTGCGCGGGTGTGGACCGGGCGGTGGAAACCGTGGAGAAGGCGCTGGAGAAACACGGCGCCCCGATCTATGTCCGCAAGGAGATCGTGCACAACCGCCATGTGGTGGAAACCCTGCGCGAGCGCGGGGTGGTCTTCGTCGACACCACCGACGAGGTGCCCGAAGGGGAGCTGGTGGTGTTCTCGGCGCACGGTGTGTCCCCGGCGGTGCACGCGACCGCCGCCGAACGCAATCTGCGCACCATCGACGCCACCTGCCCGCTGGTCACCAAGGTCCATCAGGAAGCCAAACGTTTCGCCCGCGACGACTACGACATCCTGCTGATCGGCCACGAAGGCCACGAGGAGGTCGAAGGCACCGCCGGTGAGGCCCCCGATCATGTGCAGCTCGTCGACGGGCCGGACGCGGTGGACGCGGTGCGGGTGCGCGACGAATCGAAGGTGATCTGGCTGTCGCAGACCACGCTCAGCGTGGACGAGACCATGGAGACCGTATCCAGGCTGCGGGAGAAGTTCCCGGCGCTGCAGGATCCGCCCAGCGACGATATCTGTTACGCCACGCAGAACCGGCAGGTCGCGGTGAAGGCGATGGCGCCGGAATGCGATCTGGTGATCGTGGTCGGCTCCCGGAATTCGTCGAACTCGGTGCGGCTGGTGGAGGTTGCGCTGGGAGCCGGCGCCAAGGCGGCGTACCTGGTCGATTACGCGCGCGAAGTGGACCCGGCCTGGCTGGAGGGCGTGCGCACGGTGGGGATCACCTCGGGTGCGTCGGTCCCGGAGATTCTGGTGCGGGGCGTGCTGGACATGCTCGCCGAACACGGTTTCGGTGAGGTGCAGCCGGTGACCACCGCGAACGAAACCCTGGTCTTCGCCCTGCCCCGGGAATTGCGCGCCGCCCGGCGCTGACAAAGATAGGTACGGCCGTACCAGCGGGCCCGAACGCCGCGTTGTGATCGGGACGCTGGTTCCGGGCCGACCAGCGGCCCGGGCTCTGTCACCGAGCTCGGGCTGTCGATGTTCTTACTACCGGCCCGGCCATTGCCGACCTGATTCCGAGCGACGGCCGGGTCCGGGGGGCGGCGGCGTGCGGCCGGCGGACCCCGGCCCGTCGCTGCGGCGGATCACATTCGTTCCGGCCGCCGCCGCTCCGGAATCGGCTCCCGATCGCGGAACCGGGCGACCTGGGGCTGGCGGGGCGGTTCGCCGCCGCCCCGGCGGGGCCGGGCTCGCGCCGGATCCTCCGGGACCGGTGCCGCCGGCCGCGGTGGGCGCTGCGGGTGGACCTCGCGGGACCGAGCCGCGCGGCCCGGCTGCTCCGCCGCGGAGCGACCGCGGCCGCGCGGAGGTTCCGGGGCGGGCTCGCGGGTGTAGTCGGGTTCGGGCTTCTCGGGCCGCTTCGGCCGGGGGGATTTCGCCTTCGTCCGCGAACTCGCCTTGGAGCGTGCGGCCAGCGTTTCGGCGCGGGACGGTTTACCACCGCGCGCCGGTTTTCCCTCGCTGCCGACGGGCCGCTTCGATTGTCCGCGGCCGGGGCGTTGCGCGCTGTCGCGCCGTGGCCGCTCGGCCCGGCTGCGGGACTCGGCACGGTTCGCGCGGCGTTCGCTGCGCCCCCAGCTCGTCCCGCGGCGTGCTTCGGCGGTCTCGCGCGCCGACCGCTCCGAGCGGTCCTGGGCGATCCGGATACCGGCGATGATCAGTACCAGCACGGTGGCCAGCATCATCGGCGGGAAGCGGTGCACCAGCGGGATGGCGAGGTTCAGCAGGATGTCCTTGAGCGAGGCGGTGCTGCTCCCGGTGAGCTGGCGATAGGCGATCGGTACCGCGACGAACAGCAGCAGCGGCGGTAACACCATCGTGGTGAACAGGCCGCGGAACCGGACAGCGGCCACGGCCGCGAGACAACCGACGATATAGAACGCGCTGAAGGTGCCGGTGAGGTCCGTGACGTCGCCGAGGGCATCGATGAGGAAGCCCACGAAGGTGCACGCCGCCGCGATCAGGACCGCGGCGTACGCGGGCACGCCCGGCACCGTCGGCAGTAACGAACGTTGCGGCGCGGGCACCCGGGAATTCACTCGTTGGGAAGCAGCCACGTAATGAACACTATCGCCCGGAGTGGTCGCCCGTGTTACGGCACGGCGGGTCCGGCGCCACGATTGTGCGGAAACCGTGCTCGGCGGGCGGTTTCATGACCGTCAAGGGAGCTGCGTGGCGGCCGCCACTTTGGCGCATAAGAGACAGTGGACCTACTGGGACACGGCCCAGGGCGCGGGTTCGGCCGGATGGGCGGAGCGGCAACGGCGTCGGCGTGTTGCCGGTGTGGCGTTGCCGGTAATCGGATTCGCATTGAAAGCTGTCGGTGGGTTGCCCTAAGTTCGCGGTCATGCGAATCCTGCATACGTCGGACTGGCATATCGGGCGCACCTTTCACGGCGTGGACCTGCTGGCCGACCAGGCGCGGGTCCTCGGGGCGATAGCCGAACTCGTGGCCGCGGAGGGGGTGGACACCGTTGTGCTCCCGGGCGATGTCTACGACCGGTCGATCCCCAGCGCCGATGCGATTGCCGTGTGCAACAGGGGGTTCGAGGCGATCCGGGCGGCCGGTGCCCGGATCGTGGCCACCTCCGGTAATCACGATTCGCCCGCCCGGCTCGGTGCCGGAGCCAGTTTCGCGGCCGCGGGTGGTCTGTATCTGCGCACCACCGTGGCCGATTCGCACCTGCCCGTCCTGCTCTCCGATTCCCACGGCGAAGTCGCCTTCTACGGGATCCCGTACCTCGAGCCGGAGATCTGCCGGGCCGAGCTCGGCGTTCCGCAGGCGCGTTCCCATGCCGAGGTACTGACCGCCGTCCTCGACCGTATCCGCGCCGACGCGGCCGAGCGCCCGGAGGCCCGCGTGGTGGTACTGGCGCACGCCTTCGTCGTCGGCGGGATCGCCGGGGGTTCGGAACGTTCGATTTCGGTGGGCGGAGTGGAGACGGTGCCGCTGCACCTGTTCACCGACCTCGGGGCCGACTACGTGGCCCTGGGGCATCTGCATTCTCCGCAGACCCTCGCCGAATCGGTGCGCTATTCGGGTTCGCCGCTGCCGTACTCCTTCGGGGAGAGTTCGCATCGGAAAAAGGTGTGGCTGGTGGATCTGGATGCCACCGGCCCGGCCCGCGTGCACGGGCACGAGTTACCCGCCGTCCGCGGGCTCAGCAAACTCACCGGCACGCTGGATCAACTGCTCACCGATTCCGCTTGGGCGCCGGCCGAACAGCACTACGTCTCGGTGACTCTCACCGATTACGCGCGCCCGGTGGATGCCATGCGCAAACTGCGCGAACGGTTTCCCTACGCCGTGCATCTGGAATGGGAGCGACCGCAGGCCGGCCCGGTGCTGAAATACCGGGAACGGGTGCGCGGGCGCGACGATGCCGAGATCGCCCGCACCTTCCTCGCCGACGTTCGCGGCGAACCCAGTGCGTCCGAGATGCAGTGGCTGAGCAGGGCGCTGGCCGCGGCGGTGCGCGAACCGGAGGCCGGCGGCGCCCCGGAACCGGCGGAGGCCGGAACGGAACTCACCGCATGAGGTTGCACCGGCTGGAGATGACGGCGTTCGGCCCGTTCGCCGGTACCACCGAGGTCGATTTCGAGGCTCTCGGCGCGGACGGGTTGTTCTTGCTGCACGGCCGGACGGGTGCGGGTAAGACCACCATCCTCGACGCCATCGCCTACGCGCTCTACGGCCGGGTGCCCGGCGCGCGAGGGGACAAACGGCTGCATTCCGATCACGCACCGGCGCAGACCCGGCCGGAGGTCGTTCTCGAGGCGACCCTGGGTGGCCGCCGGGTACGGATAACCCGCAGCCCGGAATTCGAACGGCCGAAGCTGCGCGGCAGCGGAACCCGGGTGGAGAACGCCAAGGCCACGTTGACCTGGCTGGACGGGCGGGGAACCAACCTGTCCCGGATCAACGAGATCGGTGACGAGGTCATCCGCCTGCTCGGGATGAGCGCCGATCAGTTCTTCCAGGTCGTTCTCTTACCGCAGGGCGATTTCGCGAAATTCTTGCGCGCCGAGAACGAGGACCGGGAGCGGCTGCTGGAGAAACTGTTCGATACCGGCCGGTTCGGCACGGCAGAACAATGGCTCACGGCACAGCGCAAGTCCTCCGGGGAACAGATCGGCGCCCAGCAGCGCAATGTCGAGGAACTGATCACCCGGGTCGCGGTGACCGCCGGTATCGACCGCACCGAACGGATCGACATCCTCGACGCGGTCGAATGGTCGCAGGATCTGCTCGGCACTGCCCGCGGCGACCTCGAGATGGCACAGCGGGAACTGGAATTGCGCCGGGAG
The DNA here is from genome assembly GCF_029869215.1 of Nocardia carnea. Taxonomy (GTDB): domain Bacteria; phylum Actinomycetota; class Actinomycetes; order Mycobacteriales; family Mycobacteriaceae; genus Nocardia; species Nocardia carnea_B. The sequence continues at coordinate 11,521 of NZ_JARWPM010000094.1, read as the reverse complement.
GAATCGGCACACGCCGACGGCGAGGCCGAGAACGAACGCCGCGCGGCCGAACAGCGCCGCCGTCTCGCCCTCGCCCAGCGGCAACTCGACGATTACGCCGCCGGTGCCGCACAGCGCGAAGCGGACCGGGCCGAACTGGATCGCGCCCGGCGTGCCGAACCGGTAGCCGCCGCCCTGCTGGAAGCGGAAGCGGCGATGGAGGCCGCCCACGGGTGTGACGAGCAGGCGGATACGGCGGCACGGCGGTTGATCCGCCTGGCGGAGGAGCCGGAAAGCGGAGATATTCCAGGGATTCACCTGGTTCGGCCGGAGGGCGCCGACTCCGGATCCGCGGACGGGCCGGGCGCCCGGGCCGAGTACCTCGACCTGGCGAGTGGCGACAGCGGCACTGCCGTGAGTGATCGCAGGGATACGCCGGTGAGCGATCACCGAACTGGCGAGATCGACAGCGACCGGGGTATCGCGGAGTGGCGCCCCGATACTCCTGCGCCCGGACTCGACGAGGATCTCCGGCTGGATACCGCGATCCGCGGGTGGAGCGCCGTGCTGGGCAAACTCGACGAGATCCGGGCCGATGCGGCTGTGGCCGAGAAGCTGCGTATCGAACTCGGCGAATTACGCGAGGCCGAGGTGGAACTGCGGGACAGGGTGGCGACCCTGACCGAGCGACGGGCACAGTTGCCGGAGATCGTCGGCGCGGCCCGAGCTCGGGCCCGCGAGGCCGGCGAAGCCGAGGCGGCGTTGCCCGGGCTGCGGGCCGAACACGAGCGGTTGCGGGCCGCGGCCACGGCAGCGGTCGAACTGGCGGGAGCGCGAACCCGTCTCGACCGTGCACGGGTCGACGCCGATACCGCACGCGCGGCGCATCTCGAGGCTCGTGAGCGAGTCTTGGATCTGCGGGAGCGGCGGCTGGCCGGGATGGCCGCGGAACTGGCCGGACATCTCGTCGACGGACAGGCTTGCGCGGTCTGTGGCTCCGCCGAGCACCCGCGCCCCGCACGTCCGGGGAACTCCGCGGTCTCCGCGGACGACGAGGCGGCGGCTGTCGCGGCCGAGCAGGCCGCCGAGCTGAGCAGAGACCGCGCCCAGAGCGCGATCGCCGAGGTGGAGCGCGTTATCGAAGCGTTGATCGCGCGGGGCGGCGGAACCGATCCGGTGGAACTGGCCGCGGCTCTCGACCGGGCCACCGACCGGTGCGCCGACGCCGAGGAACTGGCGGCCACGGCCGGCGGATGTGCCGCCGAAGTCGCACGCTTGGCCGCCGACGAGAACACGCTGCACGACGCCCTGCGCGAGGCGGAAACCCGGGCGGGCGCGGTCGCGGCGCGGATCGAGACGGTGCATGCGCGGCTCACCGAGATCGAACGGAAACTACGGACCGCGGCGGGGCGGGACCGGACGATCGGCCGCCGGCGCGAACGCCTGTACGCCTTGATTGCCGCGGCGGGCGAGCGGCGGGAAGCCCATGCCGCCGCCCGGGCCGCGTGGGAAAAGGTGACGGCTTGTGTCGCGCGGGTCGAAAGGCTCGGGGCTGCGGCCGGTTTCGACGTGGTCGTACCTGGACCCCACTTGCTGGGATCGGGGGATGCGCTCAGACTTTCCGGAACATCGGGCGTCACCGAGCCGGCCGGGTCTGCGGAAGTAATCGGCGGAACCGGGACGGCCGGGGCGCCGGCGGAACTCAGGGCAATCCTGCGCGCGTATGCCCCCGTTGTCGCCGCCGCGTCCCGCACCCGGGAACGGCGGGGGGAGATCGAGGCGGCGCTGGCGGCGGCCGAGGATTTGCGGGCGGCCGCGCAGGCCGTGGTGGACGAGCCGGAGATGCGGGCCGCCGCCGCTGCCCAACCCCGTGATCAGGCCGGTCTCGCGGAAGCGGTGCACAAGGCGCGGCAGGCACTGGACGAGGCGGTGGCCGTGCACGGGGCCGCCGTGCAACGGGTGACCAGCCTGGAAACCCTGTGCGGTCAGCTGTGGGCGGCGGTGGATCTGATCGCTCCGGCGCAGCGGGCGCATCGGGAATTGGCGGATCTGGCGGAGGTGGTGGCCGGCCGCGGGGAGAACAACCGCCGGATGTCGTTGCGCTCCTACGTGCTTGCGGCGCGATTGGAAGAGGTCGCGGTGGCAGGGTCGGCGCGGTTGCGCCGGATGTCGGGCGGCCGTTACGAGTTCGTGCACACCGATCGCGCCGGTACGCACGGCCGGCGCGGCGGTCTGGGCCTCGATATCCACGACGACTACACCGGCGCGGTCCGCCCCGCCCGCACGCTCTCAGGTGGTGAAACCTTCATGGCCTCCCTCTCCCTGGCACTGGGTCTGGCGGATACCGTCGCCGCCGAGGCGGGTGGAATCATCCTGGACACCCTGTTCATCGACGAAGGATTCGGCAGCCTGGACGCCGACACCCTGGACGCCGTGATGGGAGTGCTCGACGAGCTGCGCGCCGGCGGCCGGGTGGTGGGCGTGGTGAGCCATGTCGACGAGATGCGCCAGCGCATCCCCACTCGGCTCCATGTGATCCGCGGCCCCCAGGGTTCGCACGTACAGGCCGTCCTCGCTTGACGACTGCCGCCCCACCACTTCGTCGCCCGCGCGGCGTTATTCGTGCCGGCGACAGCTCTCGCGGCCGATCGCCCGTCCGGCCGGCCGCGGCGCCATAGCCATCCCGGACGATCCAGGCGGGAGCGGCGGGTACGGCGTCAGGCAGCCGCCTCGTGGTCGAGGAGCCAGCGTTTCGCGGGCAGGCCCCAGCGGAAACCACCCAGGGTTCCGTCGGTGCGGAGTATGCGGTGGCACGGCACGAACAGCGCGGCGGCATTGCGGGCGCAGGCCCCGGCGGCCGCGCGGGTGGCTGCCGGGCGGCCGGCGCGCGCAGCGAAGGCCGTATAGGAGATGGGTTCCCCTGCCGGTACCGTGCGCAGCACGTCCCAGGCGTGCGACAGGAATTCGCCCGAACGCTGCCGTACCGCGACGGAATCGATCGCGGTGAGGTCGCCGCGGTGATAGCCGGTGACGGCCGTGGTCACCGTGCCGAGCTCCGCACGCGCCCGCAGTTCCTCCGGGCGCAGGGCGGGGTGGACGAGAACACGCAGGTCTTCCGGGGTGGCGGTCCAGCCCGCCGCGAGGACCGCGCCGTCCGCGGCGACGATCGTGGTGAACGGGCCGATCGGAGTGTCCACAGTCGCGAAATCGGCGGTGCGGGTCCGGGTGGCGGCGGGGGAGACGGTGGGTGCGGACATCACTGGGTACTCACTTTCGTATCGGAATCGGGCGTGCTCGCCGCGGTGGCGGCGGCTGTGCCACGAGCGCGCAGTTCGGCGCGCCACAGCTGCATGGACAGGTACGAGCGCCAGGGCGACCAGCGGGTGGTGTCGGAGAGGTCGATCCCGTACCGGGCGGCGCCGCGGCGGACCACGAGATCGGTGTGCAGCAGGATGTCGGGGTCGGCGAGCAGCCGCATCGTCACGTAGTCGGCGGTCCAGGGGCCGATACCCGGGAGCGCCAGGAGGTCGCGGCGTAGTTCGGCGGCCGTGCGGCCCTGGTGCAAGGTGAGCTCACCGGTGGCGAGTGCGGCGGCGACGGTGGTGATCGACCGGATGCGCTGGGCCGGCCCGGCCAGCACCTCCGCGCCGTGCTCCGCGATCGCCGCCGGGGTCGGGAAGAGCCGCGGCACGGGCCCGTCGACCGGTTCGCCGAGCGCCGCGACCAGGCGGGCGGTATGAGTGTTCGCCGCCGCCACCGAGATCTGCTGCCCGATCATGGTGCGCAGCAACAGTTCCGGGCCGTCCGCGCAGCCGGGGACCCGGATGCCGGGGGTGAACCGGAGACCGTCCGCGTGTGAGGCGGACGCTCCCGGAGGTTCGCCGGGGCCCAGCAGTGCCTCGTCGACGGCGACCGGGTCGGCGTCCAAGTCCAGCAGGTGCCGGATCCGGGCAACCACCGGCGCGAGATCGCGCATATCGCGCAGTGTCAGTTCGGCGCGCACATGGCCGGGCTGCACACTGAGCTGTATCCCGGCGTAACCGTGCGGGGTGCGCAGATTTCGCAGATATGTGCCTTCGCCGTCGGGAGAAATCTGCCACAGTTCGAGTCCCGGAGTCACGTGGGCCGAGAGGAACCACTCGAGCCAGTCACGGTCGAGCGGCGCGCGATAGGGCAGACGCAGGGTGAGGGTTCCGCCCGCGGCGGGGGCGATCCCGCCGTCCGGCGACTGCCCCGCGGACCGGCTCGCCCACTGTTGCTCCGACTCGCTCGGCCCCTGTTTCCCCGAGCCGTTCAGCCGCTGTTTCTCCGAGCGGCTCAGCCGCTGTGCCTCCGCGCGCATGGTGCTGGGGCTCACGGCGAACACCTCGCGCACGGTGTCGTTGAACTGCCGGATACTGGCGAACCCCGCGGCGAACGCGATATCCGACATCGGCATCGCCGTGGTCTGGATGAGTAGCCGCGCCGTATGCGCGCGGTGGGCCCGCGCCAGAGCGAGCGGGCCGGCGCCGAGTTCGCTGGTGAGCACCCGGGTGAGCTGGCGCTGCGAGTAGCCGAGTGTCGCCGCGAGCGCCGGCACCCCGCCGCGTTCCACCACGCCGTCCCCGATGAGCCGCATCGCCCGCGCCGCGAGATCGGCCCGTGTATTCCACAACGGGGAACCGGGCGCGGCGTCGGGCAGGCAGCGGCGGCAGGCGCGGTAACCGGCCTGCTGCGCGGCGGCGGCCGTCGGGAGGAAGGTCACGTTCGCGGGTTTCGGGGTGATCGCCGGGCACGACGGCCGGCAGTAGATCCCGGTGGTGCGGACGGCGGTGTAGAACTGGCCGTCGAACCGGGAATCGCGCGCGGTCACCGCGCGGTAGCAGCGCTCGAAATCCAGGGTCGTGATGCTCACCCGACCCACGATGTCAGGTCGGGTGAGCCGAAGCTAGCGGAAAACGGACACCGGCGTCGGCGCGTCCGGAGAACCCTTCCCCGGCCCGCAGGCCTGCGGGAACCAGCCCGGGCCGCTGGTCGGGTACCGGCGCGCGGCACGTCGATCCGCGACAGCACCCACGCCGGTTGCGGCGATCAGCAGACACCGCGCCCGTCCAGTTCGGGCGGGCGCGGTCTGCCGAAGATCGGGCGGCTTCCCGCCGGCCGATGGACCGGTCTGCCTCGGCGACGGCAGGCCGGTCAGCAGCAGCGGGTGCCGGGATTGCGCTCCGCATCCGCATAGCGTTCGCGCCAATAACTACCTTTGTCGGCGATCGGTTTGCCGGGATGCGCCCGGCGCATATGGGCGACGTAGCGCTGGTAGTCCTGCCCGCCGAGGACGGAGTCCAGATACCAGAGCACCGCGCGCGCCGCCCGGACCACCGCGGCCGCGCCCGCACGCCCAGCGGTTTCCCGCCGGGACGCCGGGGCGGTGTCGTGGTCCGGGGCGGCGCGGCGAATCAACTGCGAACCTCCGCGTGCGCCGCGCCCGGCACCGCGACCTCACCCTTGGCGATCAGGTCGTCCCACTGCCGCTGCACGTCCTTCTCCTCCTTGGTCGGGAGGAAACCGCTGGGCGCGAAGATCTTCGACGGTTCCTCCGGCGATTCCGTGGTGGAGGTTCCGCCGGATTTCCACGCCCGGTAGCACACCCACGCACCGGCCAGCACCACGATCAGCACCAGCACCGCGAAGACGATCGACAGCGTGCCCTGGATGAACGTATTGCGGATCACCGCGTCCACGTTGTCGGGGGTCTTGGCCGTCAGGCACAGTTCACCGGCGTCGCGGGCGGCGCGGCAGATGCTGTTCTGCTTCCAGTAACCCACCTTCGGATCGGCGGAGAAGATCTTCTGCCAGGAGGCGGTCATGGTGACGATCAGATCCCAGGCGAGCGCGATCCCCGGTATCCAGGCCCACTTTGTGAGGCCCTTCTTCACCAGGATGGTCAGCACCACCACCAGTGCGATCGCCGCCAGCAGTTGGTTGGCGATACCGAACAGCGGGAACAGCGCATTGATACCGCCCAGCGGGTCGGTGACACCCATCAGCAGAATCGAACCCCACGCGGCCACCACGAGGGCCGAGCACAACCAGGCCCCGACCCGCCAGGACGGGTCGGAGAACTTCCGGGCCGGGCCGCGCAGGTTACCGAGCGAATCCGAGAGCATGAACCGTGCCACGCGGGTGCCCGCGTCGATCGTGGTGAGGATGAACAGCGCCTCGAACATGATCGCGAAGTGGTACCAGAACGACTTCATCCCGGCGCCGCCGAGGAAGCCGGCGAACACCTCCGAGATACCGATCGCGAGGGTCGGTGCGCCGCCCGTCCGGGAGATCACCGATTCCTCACCGACATCGGCCGCCGCCTGGTCCAGCGCGGCGCCGGTGGTCGGCGGCCCCGACAGGCCCAGACCGTTCGTATAGGCAGCCGCGGTTTCGGCGGTACCCCCGGTCGCGCCGGCGGGGGCGTTCATGGCGAAGTACAGATGCTGGTCGATGATCGACGCGGTGATGATGGCCATCACCGCCACGAACGACTCCATCAGCATGCCGCCGTAGCCGATCATCTTGGTGTGCGATTCCTTCTCCACCAGCTTCGGCGTCGTCCCCGACGACACCAGCGCGTGGAACCCGGACAACGCACCGCAGGCGATGGTGATGAACAGGAACGGGAACAGGCTGCCCGCGAACGCCGGGCCGGTGCCCGAGGTCGCGAACTCCGAGATGGCCGGCGCCTTCAGCACGGGCAGGGTGACCAGGATGCCGATCGCCAGCAGGAAGATGGTGCCGATCTTCATGAAGGTCGACAGGTAGTCGCGCGGCGCCAGCAGCAACCAGACCGGCAGCACCGAGGCCACGAAACCGTAGGCGATCAGCATCCAGGAGATGGTGACCGGCGAGAAGGTGAACCAGTTGGCCCAGGTCTCGTTCTCGTTGACCCAGCCGCCCGCGATGATCGCCAGGATCAGCAGGACGAATCCGATCGCCGAGATCTCGCCGACCGCGCCCGGCCGCAGATACCGCAGGTACACACCCATGAACAGGGCGATGGGAATGGTCATCGCGATGGAGAAAACACCCCACGGGCTTTCCGCCAGCGCATTCACCACGACCAGCGCCAGCACCGCCAGCAGGATCATCATGATCGCGAGCACACCGATGATCGCGGCGACGCCGCCGATCGCGCCGAGCTCGTCGCGCGCCATCTGCCCGAGGCTGCGGCCGCGCCGCTTCATCGACACCCACAGCACCAGGTAGTCCTGCACCGCACCGGCGAAGACCACGCCGACGATGATCCAGATCGTGCCCGGCAGATAACCCATCTGCGCCGCCAGCACCGGACCCACCAGCGGGCCGGCACCCGCGATGGCGGCGAAATGGTGCCCGAACAGCACCCGCCGGTCCATCGGCATGAAGTCCTTGCCGTTGTCCAGGATCTCGGCGGGCGTCGCGACGTCGTCGCGCGGTTTGACCACCTTGTATTCGATCAACCGGGCATAGAACCGGTAGGCGATGATGTAGGTGCAGACCGCGGCGATCACGATCCACACGGCATTCACCGACTCGCCGCGCGCGATCGCGAGGATCGTCCACGCCACCGCGCCGAGCAGCGCGATCGCCGCGAAGATCGCCTTTTTGGCGGGCGTGATCGGGGAGCGGTCGACCACGCCGACCGGTGGCCGGTCGGGGTCGGTTTTCAGGTATTCGATTGTCCCCATCGGGCAACTCCTGTACAGCGAGTGGACATGCCTGTCACATGAAGTTAACCGATGGGTACCGGACGGTCGGACGATTGCGACGAACGGTCGCTGTGGCGCGCCGAGCGGACGTACTCCCCGTAGCCACGCGCGGAAGAACAAGAGCAATTTCGGTCAATCGCGGCGGGCCCGGACGCGGTTAACGTGGGGCAATGCGTGAAACGCCGGAAGAACTCGCCGCACTTCAAGCCCTGCTCGACGCCTCCCTCGCGGGCTCCACCGCTCACCTCCGCTCGATCATCGCCGCCGACAGCACCCTGACCGCGGAACAGCTCACCGCCGTCCTCACCGGTATGCGCACCCTCGCGTTGTCCACCGTGACCGCCAAGGGCGAGCCGCGGATCAGCGGTGTGGACGGGCACTTCCTGCACGGCAGGTGGTACTTCGGCACCGCGCGTAACGCCGCCAAGGCCCGCCACCTCGCCGCCCGCCCGGCTGCCAGTGTCGCGCATATGGTCGGTGAGGATCTCGGCGTGTTCACCCACGGCACGGCGGACGTGCTGAATCCGGCGAGTGGCGAGCCGGATCCCGAATGGCCGGAGCTGCTGGCCTACTTCAAGGACCATTACGGCGCCGACGGCTTCGACTGGGACCACGAGGTCGTGTTCTATCGCTTGCGCCCACACTGGATGACCGTGTACGCCCCCGACTTCGCGAAGCTCACCACGTCCTGAATGCCCACTTCGGCCGGCCGCGCTGTCCTGCGCGGCCATAGGCGCGGATGCTCCCGCGAATTAGGATGGCAGCGCCGCATCCGTCGTGAGAGAAGGTGACCATGGCCGTCGACCCCGGTAGAGCCGATCTCCAGCGCTTGCTCAGCGAGGACCCCGGTGGTCCGGTGGTCATGCTCAACCTGCTGCGCTTCGCTCCGGACGGTGCACAGACCTACCAGGAATACGCCCGTGCCGCGGCGCCCTTCCTGAAGAAGTACGGCGCCGAGCTCATCTATTCGGGTCAGGGTTCCACCGCCTTGGTCGCCGAGGACGGCCAGGCCTGGGACGCCGTGCTGCTCGTCCGCTACCCCAGCCGGGAGACGTTCCTGCAGATGGTCCGCGACCCCGGGTACCAGGAGATAACAGCCCTGCGCACCAGTGCCCTCTCCGAGGCGGTGCTGCAGGCGACCGTCCCCGGGTTCGCCGGATAGCCGATTCGCGAACCACCGGCCACCACAGCAACACGATGATCGCGAGGGCGAGAGTGTGCCAGGGCAGGCGCCACCACCAGGAGACCACCGCCGGGAAAGAGGCGGGGGCTCCGGCCGGTGTGGCGAACGACCAGGCCAGGAAGGCGTCGCCGATAGGGAGGACCCCGAAGGCGTAGCGCTTGGTTGCGCCGAGTGTGACCGGAACGCCGAGTCCTTCCCCGAGGCCGGTGAGCGGCCCGGCGAGGGACCGGTCGCCGTGCACCCGGGCCGCGCCGAGTGCGACCACCGTCGCCGAGGCGCTGACCCCGAGGATCAGCGGTCCGGAGTCCACATCGCCCGCACCGTCGCGCCCGTGCGGATACTCCCGCACTCCCGGCAGGCCGAGCGGGTTGTCGAGGAAGGCGCGGCGGAAAAGTTCGTACTGTCCGTCGGCCCAGGCCGCGTCGATTTCCGGCAGGAACCGCTGGATCAGCGCTTGCGACGAACCGCGAGCGCCCTCGGTCCGGGGTGTGGCCACGTGTGGAAGCAATCCTGTCGCGGGGTCCAGCCGGGCGCGCGCCGCCGCCGACCATTCCGAAACCGTCCGCGCGAAACGCGGTTCGACCATCCGGTCGTGTAGCCGTAGCGCCGCGACCGCGACCACACTGTCCACGGGCCAGGCCTGGCCCGGATAGGCCTCGAGAAACGGCCCGTCCGTCGCGAAGGCTGTGGCCAGTGCCGCGCAATCGGCGGCGAACCGTGCCGTTTCCGGTGCGCCGGGCCCGGCCAGCTCGACCACCGCCCCACGTAATCGGCTGGACCATCCGACGTAGAAGACCCCGTACGCCGGCCGCAGTTCGGAATCGAAAGCGGCTCGGCCCGAAGGCGAGTCGAGCCGATCCAGCGCCCAGCGCGCTTCCCGCAGCGCCTCGTCCCGGTACGCCGCATCGCCGCGCGCGATATCGGTCCACGCCAACCCGTACAGGACGTGGGAAAAGAAATGCCCCTCGGGGAACATGCCCTGCATCTTCTCGCCGAGACCCGCGCCGAGTTCCGCGCGGAGAAAACGCAATTGGGCGACGATATCGGCGCGGGGCTGTTCATCCCGGTACAACCGGACTTGCGGAACGAGGATCAACAGGGTGAGAACAGCTGCGACGACCACGGATATTGCCCGCCCGGCGGTCCGGAAGGAGATCACCCGCCGACCCTAGTCAGGCGCCGGCCGGACGGCCATATGAGCAACTGCCCGCCGCGATTGTCAGCCGAAATCGTCGGGGACGATGTGGAGCTTCTCGGCGATGCGGATGAGGGCCTTCTGGTCGGTCGCATCGAGCGAGTCGAGGACGATGCTGCGCACGGCGCGCAGATGGGTCGGCGCCGCCCGGTGCATGATGTCGAAGCCGGTGTCGGTGAGCCCGGCGAGGGTGTATCGGCCGTCGGCCGGGTCGGGTGTCCGGATGATCCAGCCGCGTTGTTCGCAGCGTTTGACGACATTGGACAGCCGGGAGAGCGACCCGCTGGCGAGGAAGGCGAGTTCGCCCATCCGCAGCGTGCGCTGCGGGGCCTCGGAGAGGTGGCTGAGCACGAGGTATTCGAACAGGGTGAGTCCGTGCTCCTGGCGCAACGGCGATTCCAGCTTGCCCGGCAGCAGCAGGAGGAGGGAGATCAGTCCGGTCCATGCCGCTTTCTCCCGCTCGTCGAGCCATCGCAGTTCCGCGTCGTCCTCGCGCTCGTCCGCGCCGGTCATGGGTCCTCCCGTGCAGTTCGTGGCCTCCCCTCGTCGCGGAAGGGAGGCCGCCATCACTTTGCGCTTGAAGTCATGCAGCGCTAGCCTGACTTTACGCGTGAACTCATTCGAGAGGAAGCGCGACCCTCTGAACAGGAAGAGTGAGCAATATGAGCACCGTCACCTTCGGCATCGCTCCGGGCCACGGCGAAAAGCTGCACGCCGCCCTCGGTTACAGCGGGGCGGTCCGCGTCGGCGACCGGGTCGAGATCTCGGGTCAGGCCGGGGTCGATGACGATCTGGCCATACCCGAATCACTGGAAGAAGAGATCGTCCGGGCCTTCGACAACGTGGAGCGCACGCTCGCCACGGTCGGCGCGACCTGGAAGGACGTCATCCACGTCAACTCTTATCACAAGGTCGCACCAGGGGACGACGTCATCGGCGACGACCACAACCTGGTGATGGCCGAGCAGTTCCGCCGGCGTATGGGCGGTCGCGCGCCGATCTGGACCGAAACCGGGGTCACGGTGCTCGGTCTCGCCGATATGCGCGTGGAGATCCGGGTCACCGCCATCGTCGGCTCCGGCAACTGAGCGGGCGCCTCCGGTGACGGACTGGGTTCACCGAAGGAGCTGAACCGCCTGGCCGCCGGGTGCGGTGCGCACGCCGCACTCGGCAGCTACCGGCCTTCTGGAAAGCGCCCGAGCACCGGCGGCGCAAAAGTGTTGCGGGGGCTGCGCTGTTCGTCGCCGCTCGGGATCGCATGCCCGCTCAGTTCAGGATCGCGGCCCCGGCGCACTCGGGCGGGGTGCGGTGGATCGCTCCTCGATCGACTCCGCGACTTCCTCGAGCGCGGTACGGATCATCGCGCCGTAGGTGTCGTCCGAGAGGGCGTTCAGCTGCTTCCGGGCGGCGGCGACGGGTTAGCAAGCGGCGGCCCACGCGCCCCAA
>NZ_JARWPM010000093.1 GCF_029869215.1 Nocardia carnea | reverse complement strand
CTTTTTCCCCCCCCCCCGCGGGGTCCGCCCCGGCCGGGTCGCCCCCCCCCTTATCGCCAAGGCCCCGAATTTACCCGCGTGGGGCGGGGGGCGGGCTTCTGTACGCCCACCCGAAGAAGCCGACCGCCAGCTCCTCCTCGGCGGTCGGCGCGGCGACCTCGACATCTTCGGCGGTGATCGGGCTACCGGGCGCCTGGTCCCAGGTCGCCTTGCCGTACGCCTGGACGAAATACGGGTAGCCGTCGGCCTTGCGGTACAGCGCCTCGAGGGCCTCGTCGGAGAACTTCACCTCTTCGCGCTCCGCCGGGGCGATGAGCGCCCGGTCGGCCGACTCGCGGTCCAGCCGATCGATGCGGTGATAGCTGAACAGCCGCTCCGAATAGCTCCGCGAGGCCGACAGCACCGCGGGCAGATGTGGCAGGCCGGCGCCCACCACGATCAGCGGCGCGGCATCCTGGCTCAATTCGTGACAGGCACCGCAGATGGCCGAGATATCCGCCGGACCCAGATCCTGCATCTCGTCGATGAATATCGCGATACCCACCCCGATATCCGCGGCCAGGCCCGCGGCCTCGGTCAGTAGTTCCACCAGGTCGATCTCGATATCCCCGGAATCCGCGCGACCGGTGACCGCCGGGACGTCGATACCCGGCTGCCAGCGCTCCCGCATGCCCTTGTCCGCGGTGGCGCGCAGCGCGAACGCCTTGAGGATGCCGAGGAAATCGTCGACTCGTTCGCTGTTGTGGTGGGTCTTGGCGATCGCCCTGGCCGCCATATGCAGCGCCGAGGACAGCGGGCGACGCAATTCCTGGTCGGGACGGGCCTCGATTTTCCCGGTGCCCCAGCCGCGGGCGCCGGCGGACGAGCGCAACTGGTTGAGCAGGACGGTTTTCCCGACCCCGCGCAATCCGGTGAGCATCACGCTGCGTTCCGGGCGGCCCCGGGCGACGCGCTCGCAGACGATATCGAAAGCGTCCAGCTGTTTACCGCGTCCGGCGAGCTCGGGCGGGCGTTGACCGGCGCCGGGCGCATACGGGTTCCGCACGGGGTCCATAACTCTCCTACCGTAGCGGCCGATGGGGGAATATGGGCGAATCTATGCCGTGTCCTAGACGGGCCTATCCGAAGGTAGCGGGGAAGCGCGCAATCGACCCGGATAACGACCGACACGCCCACCGAGACCGTGCCGTGATCTCGCCGCAGCCGGAGAATCCCTTCCGGCGCAGAGCTTTACACCTGTACTCCCAGCTCGCGCGAAAACGCCGCTCGTTCGGCTGGACAACACCGGGTAGGCATCGTAACCTCTTTGTGACTTAGTGGAGTCGAGTCGTTTCGTCAGTGAGGCGGCGCCACGGGTCACCGCCATCGCAGAATGCCGCGAACTGTGTACGACGCGCGTTCGACGATGGTGGGAGAGCACTAAGATCGGAGACGGAGCTCGGTGGGTAAGCACAGCTTGCAGCGAGAATCCAAGCTGCCAAATTCTGTCAAGGGCGCGCTCGTCATGGGTACTCTGGCCGCCACCACGGGCACGATGCCCGCGATTGCCTCGGCCGCGACGACCACGATCGACGTCCCGGGTATCGGCAAATTCGATGTCGAGGTTCCGGACCAGTACGCCGCCCAGGCAGAGCAGCTCAACCAGCAGCTGAACCAGGCGCTCGAGCAGGCGCCGAAGATGATGCCGGGGGCGCCCGCACTGCCGAACTTCGCCCCGCCGCTCATGCCCGAACCGCCGAAGCAGCAGACGGCGGCGGATATCGCCCTCGAGGCAGCCAAGACCAAGGTCGGCGCGATGTACTCCTGGGGCGCCGCGGGTCCCTACAACTTCGACTGCTCCGGCCTGGTGCAGTGGGCCTACAAGCAGGCCGGTATCAAACTGCCGCGCACCAGCTTCGAACAGTCCCATGTGGGTGCGCCGGTGGCATTCCAGAACCTGCGGCCCGGCGATATCGTCATCACCAACGGTGGCGGCCACGTGGGGATGTACGCCGGTGACGGCCTGCTCCTGAACGCGGTGCAGTCCGGCGAGCCGGTCAGCTACACCAGCCTGTCCCCCGACGATGTGGTCACTGCCCGTCGTATCGTCTAAGGAGTGAGCTCCGCTCCCTCCACGCCGGACATCGGTCCGGCCCAGGCCCGGGTCGACTCCTGGGTATGGGCGGTCCGGTTGTTCAAGACACGATCGGCTGCCGCGGCCGCGTGCCGCGGTGGCCATATTCGCGTCAACGGTGCCACTGCCAAACCGGCGCAACCGGTGCGGCCCGGTGACGAGGTCCGTATCCGCAGCGGCGGTATCGAGCGGATCGTCATCGTGGAACGCGTGATCACCAAACGGGTCGGTGCTCCGATCGCCGCCCAATGTCTGATCGATCGCAGTCCACCCCCGCCGCCGAAGGAAGTTCTCGCCTCCCTTCCGCAGCGGGACCGCGGAACCGGCCGCCCGACGAAACGGGAGCGCCGCGAAACGGACCGCCTCCTCGGCCGGACCGAGCGCTGAATCCAGTCCGCGTACCTTCCGGCGAGTCCACCGGCCGCTCCCATGTGCTCGGGTCGCGCCCGGACGCCGTCCACTTGCCGAATGCACCCGCGTTGCCCGATAGGTCCCGCGTCGAATCGCCTGGCCGCCGCCGATAGTGACCCGAATCGGGCGATTACCCGTTTCTTTCATGGATCCGAGAAGCACATCGGCTCTCGGGCCGTGGCACTAGCCCGGCTCCGTCCACGACCGCGTGGATGCCGGTGCTGTTTCCGGCGCCGTGCCGACCCCGCCGATCGGCGTGGAGAACACGGCGAAAAACGCGACCGGATCCGCGGCCGTGAGCTCCAGAAGATTGGCGGCAGCCGGGGAAATCCGGACGAACCGCCGCGCCAGCCGCCCGGCATTCGGGAGCGGGTCTCGCGGTTCCCCCGGCGCCGTGCCCACTGCGCCGGCGCCCGCCGCCCGTGCGCTGCCCGTGGTCACCGCGGCCGCGATCGCGGTGTCTTCGAATACCTGTGCCGCGTGGACCACTCCGCGGATCGTGCACCCGGATTCGCGGATATCGCGCAACGCGTTGTCGAGATCGAGCCGGTCGGCGGTATCGCAGCGCACCACCACCAGCCGGTCCTCGAAACCGTCGAGCAGCGGCGGGACCGGGCGCGGCGAACGGGTGGGTACCAGGACATCGCGGGCACCCGAGACCAGCAACCGGCGCACCACCACCGATCCGAGTGCCCCGAGCCCACCACTGACCACATACGTTCCCGCCGGATCGATGGGCATCGGAGAATCCAGCGCCACCCGAGCGGTCAGGAAGCGGATAGCCCTGTTGGCGTCGACCATTCGGGTCCATGCGATGATATCTGTGGGTGGGAGGTCATTGTGGTGCCGTATCGAAGCCAGCGTTCCGGCCCCCGCGACCTCCGCCCGCATATCTCTCCCGGTGCGGCCGATCCCCGGGGAATCCGGATGCGTCCGGTGGCCATCGCGTTCGGTGGCGTTTGATCCGGTCGAATCCGCTGCGGCCCAACCCTTTCCGTTTTCCGGCGCCGACGCTGCGCGGCCGTTGGGCCCCGCGGTCTCGGGCCGGTTCGCGTCCGGCTCACCGGCGTCTTCCCGGGGGCCGCTCGCGGTGGCGCGGACGGCCTGGACCTGGGCCAGGCAGGTCAGGAAGGTCGTGCCCTCGTCGTCGCGGCGGGCGGCCGGGTATACGGTGTGGGCGAACCGCCCGGTTGCCCGCACCGCATCGCAGAGCACCGGATCCGGGCCCACTTCCAGCACAATGGCCGCCCCCGAGCGTTGCGCCGATTCGAGTGCCGATTCGAGTTCTACTGTGCCGGTGAAGTTCTCGATCCAATAGTCGACGCCCGCCGCGGCCGAATCGAGTACCCCGCCGCGCCGGGCGGTGGAATACATCGGGAGCCGTGGGGTGACCGGATGCAGCGGGCCGAGCTCGGCGCGTAACGCGGGCGCAGCCATGGGGTGGGCGTGCGCGGGCGAGAACACGGTGGACGGTGCCGTGGCGATACCGCGCCGCTCGGCGCGCCGCACGACGGTGTCGACAGCGCGTCGCGCACCCGAGACCAGTACCGAATGCGGCCCGTGTACAGCCGCGATCGCGACCCGGTCACGCACCGGCTGCACCAGCCGCGTCACCTCCGATACCGGTGCGGCGAGTTCGGCGACGATATCGGTGGTCGCGAGCCGGCGTGCGGCGCGGCCCCGCGCGACGGCCAGCCTGGCGGCATCGGCCAGGGGCAGCGCGCCGGCGGTCACCGCCGCCGCGACCTCGCCGAGGCCGTGCCCGATCACCGCGTCGGGCCGGACACCCCAGGAGACGAGAAGTGCCGCGGTGGCGACCTGGAAAGTGAAGAGCGCGGGCTGGGCGAATTCCGGATCGCGGTATCGCAGGTCGGGCCACCGGGCCGCACCGGGCTGCCGGAACCCGTGCCGCGGCGTCCATACGCGCGGCCCGCCCGCGGCCACGACGGCATCTCCGGTTTCGGTCACCGCCGCGGCGAAGGCCGGGTAGCGACCGGCCAGCGTCCGTCCCATCCGATCGTGTTCCCCGCCGTCCGGCGAGAACAGGAAAACCACCCCGCTGCGCGAACCGGTCATGGGCTCGGCGGCGGAGACGGCGGCGTGCGGACCTGACGGACCGTGCGCGAGTCCCACCGGCTACTCGGCATGCTGTGCGTCCAGCTCATCGGCGTGCCGTGAATCCGACACAGCAACTGCGGGTCCGGCCTCACGCCACGATTATGCCGGAAGAATCCGGTTCGCCGGACAGCTCGCGGGCCGGTGGAATTCGAGTCCGGACCACGCCCGGACGGGTCCGCGCGTCGCGCAAACCCACTGCAGCAGTTCAGCTCTCGTATGCCGGGACCGAACCCGCTCGCCGCGAGCTGGTTCTTAGGGGGCGCCGGATATCCGGGGCCCGCCGGCCAGCCGTCGGCGGCGATGAGGTCGGCTCTCTGGTAGCCGACGCGCGCCGGCGCCACGACTCGACCTCGGCCGCCACCGCCGCCACAGCGGCGGGTCGGCGGGTGGCCGGCCCGGCAGGGCCTTGGGCTGGCGGGCACCCGCCGGCTGCGCCGAAGGGCAGGTCCGATGTGCGGCGGCGCTTTGATTCTCGAGATCTGACAACCACGGTCGCTTCCACGTCTGCGCTTTCCCGGGCGTGTTCGAGCCCGGACCCACGGCCGATTCGGCGCATCCGGATTCGTACTCGCCGACTGGGTCACATCCTGGACCGTGCGCACCCCCCGCACCTGTGGCTGATCGTCGAAGAGGCGGCGCCGGCCCGCCGGATCGGTGGATCGCGAATCCGGTCGGCGGGTGCGGCCGGCGGCGGACCTCGGGGGCAGTTCCATCTGGCTGTCCGGGCCCGGTGCGGCCGGTACCGTTGCGGTGTGGCTGCTTCCGTCGATGGACGAACCCCGACCGTGCCCACCCTGCTGCGCTGCTGTGCGGCACTGGCCGCCACCCCGGCGCGGCTGCTGCGTCCGCGTAAGGCCGATACCAGGTTGCTGGCACGGCTGGAATCGGTAGCGCCGCCGCCGGTGCGGGCACAGGTCGAAGTAAGTGTGCTGTTGCAGGGCCGGATGAAAGCGCCGACCACGATCGTGGCCGAGGGCGTACGTAGTCTCGGGCATCTGCCGATGGCGATGGCTGCCTATCTGGTCGAGCATCCGCAGGCCCGGTTCCTGGTGGACCCGGCCCTCTGCGCCCATGTGCACCGGCGCGTGCTGCCGTCCCTGCCGTTCCCGGTTCCGCTGCTGGTGGCCCCGGACAAGCCGGTACTCGGCCTGGGCGACGCCTTGGCCGCCCGCGATATCGATCCCGCGAGCATCGATTTCGTATTGCCGACGCATCTGCATTGGGACCATGTGTCCGGCCTGCTCGAACTCCCCGATTCGGTGCCGGTACGACTGCCCGCCGCGGAGTTGAGCTGGGCGCTGGACGGGCCGCACGCGCCGGCCGGTGTGGTGCGGGCGCCGTTGCAGGGCCGCAGTCTGGACCCGCTCGAACTGGACGGACCGCCGGTGCTCACCTTCGAGCGCAGCCTGGACCTGTTCGGGGATGGTTCGGTCTTGCTGGTGGACCTCGCCGGGCACACTCCGGGCAGTATCGGCATTCTCCTGGCCACCGCCGGTGATCGCCGGGTACTGCTGGCCGGTGATGCGGTGTGGAATCGGCTGCAGATCACGATGGTCCGGGAAAAAGCGCCGATGCCAGGGCAATTGTTCGATGCCGATCGCGACCGCGCCTTCGAGACCATCCATCGCCTGCACGGGTTACCCGCGGATATCGAGGTGGTCGCCGCCCACGACTACGAGGCGGTCGCGGCCTTGGCGGCACACTGAACGCTGCCGGTGCACCATCGGCACCGCGCGGGTCGAGCACGGACACGTCGACCACCGGAAGCAGCGTCCCTGTCCTCGAGGGCCGGTCGCAGTGGGGGGGGGCGGGGCGGGGGGGGGTCCGCGGGGGGGGCTTCCGGCCCCCCCGCGTTCCGGCGCCGGATCTATCGCCATACCTCCGGCGCGGGCCTGGGGATTCAGGCGGAAACGAACCTCGCCAGCCGGGCGTTGATCAGTTCCTCGGCCTCGGTGACCATCCGGCCGATCAGTTCGGCACAGGTCGGGATGTCTTCGATCAAACCCTGGCAGAGGCCGACCGACCAGATCCCGGCGTCCAGATCGCCCTCCTCGAACACCCGCCGGCCGCGGGCGCCGGACACGAGTTCGCGCACGTCTTCGAACTTGCCGCCGGCCTTCTCGATTTCGACGACCTTGCGGCTGATCTCGTTGTCGGCGACCCGCGCGGTGTTGTGCATGGTGCGGAAGATCAGCTGGGTGTCGCGCTCGGAGTTGGCGACGATTTTTTCCTTGACCTGCTGGTCGATGGAGGATTCCTGGGTGCACAGGAACCGGGTGCCCATGTTCACGCCGTCGGCGCCCAGCGCCAGCGCAGCGACCAGGCCGCGGGCGTCGGCGATACCGCCGGAGGCGATGATCGGGATGGTGAGCGCGCGGGCGGCCGCGGGAATCAGCACCAGACCGGGCACATCGTCCTCACCGGGATGCCCGGCGCATTCGAAACCGTCGATGCTGACGGCGTCCACGCCGATCTTCTGTGCCTTGAGTGCGTGCCGGACGCTGGTGCACTTGTGCACGACCTTGATACCGGCCTCACGGTAGGCGGGCAGGAACGGCTCCGGGTTGCTGCCGGCGGTTTCCACGATCTTGATGCCGCTGTCCACGATGGCGCGCACATACTCTTCGTACGGCGGCGGGTTGATCGACGGCAGGATGGTCAGGTTCACCCCGAACGGCTTATCGGTGAGTTCGCGGGTCCGCTCGATCTCGCGGCGGAGATCGTCGGGAGTCGGCTGGGTGAGTGCGGTGATGAAACCGAGCCCCCCGGCATTGGCCACGGCGGCGACGAGTTCGGCCCGGCCGACCCACATCATCCCGCCCTGCACGATCGGATGTTCGATACCGAAAATCTCGGTGAACCTGGTCCGCAGCATCGCGTGCTCTCCTCACTTTCCGCGGATAGTCCGCGCATGCTGCATGGTGCCATGCGGATCACAGCGCGATCAACCCTGGAAGTGAGTCGTGATTCGCATAAGTGACCGGATTGTGAGTACCTGGTCGGCCTGCTGATGTGCCGGTATCGTCGCAAATACGCGCGTCAACGCGCGTGAACTTCTGTCACGGCCCCGTTCCTCCGGATTAACCGCTATTCGACCCCGATTTCCTTGCCGCTGCCGAAGTGAATTGTTATTCTGCCGACATGTTCACACCGCGTGTGGCGCCGGACACTCCGGCGGGTCACGCGGTACCGAGAGGAGTACGTGGGATGACCACCGGTGCGCAGGCCCTCGACGAGCCGATCCGTTCGCGTCGCAACCACTGGAACAACCAGATCGCCACGCACGCGATGATGCGGCCCGACGAGGTCGCGATCCGTTTCCGCGGCGCCGACACCACCTGGCGTCAGCTGCACGAACGGTCGCTGAAGTTCGCCGACGCGCTCGCGCGCCGCGGCGTCGGCTTCGGTGACCGGGTGATCATCCTGGCGCTCAACTACCCCGAATATCTCGAGGCGGTTTTCGGTATCAACGCGCTCGGCGCGATCGCGGTGCCGGTGAACTTCCGGCTCACCCCGCCCGAGGTCGCCTATATCGTCGGCGACAGCGGAGCGAAGGCCGTGGTCACCGATACCGTGCTGCAGCCGCTGGCCACCGCGGTGCAGGGGCAGGCGCCCGGGCTCGAGCACTGCTTCGTGATCGGCGGCGGCAGCGGCGACGGCGTGATCGGCTTCGAGGACGCACTGGCCGAGGGCGGGGACCCGCACACCCCGCTGGATATTCCCGAAGACACCCCGTGCCTGATCATGTACACCTCCGGCACGACCGGTAGCCCCAAGGGCGCCATCCTCTCCTACGGCAATATGAACGCCCAAGCCGTCACGTGTATCCGGGCCCTGGGCATCGAGGTCGACTCCGTCGGTTTCTGCACTTCCCCGCTGTTCCATATCGCCGGCCTGGGCAGCCTCGCGCCCGCCTTCATGCTCGGCACCAAGACGGTGCTGCACCCGCTGGGCGCCTTCGACGCCACCGAATTCCTCGACGCCGTCGAGGCCGAACAGGCCACCACGGCGTTCTGTGTCCCGGCGCAGTGGCAGCTGATCTGCGACGAGCCGACCGTCAAACAACGCAAGCTGGCGCTGAAGGCGTTGAGCTGGGGCGCCGCCCCGGCCTCGGACAAGGTGCTGAAGGCGATGGCCGATTCCTTCCCGGATGCCTTCAATGTCGCGGTGTTCGGGCAGACCGAGATGTCACCCATCACCTGCGTGCTGGAGGGTAAGGACGCCATCCGCAAGCTCGGCTCGGTCGGCAAGGTCATCCCGACCATCCAGGCCCGGATCGTCGACGACGAGATGAACGATGTGGCGCCCGGTGAGGTCGGCGAGATCGTTTACCGCGGCCCCACCATGATGTCGGGCTACTGGAACAAACCGGAGGCCACCGCGGACGCGTTCGCCGGCGGCTGGTTCCACTCCGGGGATCTGGTGCGCCAGGACGAAGAGGGTTTCATCTACGTCGTGGACCGCAAAAAGGACATGATCATCTCCGGCGGCGAGAACATCTACTGCGCCGAGGTCGAGAACGTCCTGTTCGCCCACCCGAAGATCCGGGAGGCCGCGGTGATCGGCCGGGCGCACGAGAAATGGGGCGAGGTGCCGGTGGCGGTGGTCGCCCTGAACGATCCCGACGCCGAACTCACCCTCGCCGAACTGGAGCCGTTCCTCAACGAGAACCTGGCGCGCTACAAGCACCCCAAGGATCTCGTGATCGTCCCGGAACTGCCCCGCAACGCCAGCGGCAAAGTCGTGAAGGTGGAACTCCGCAAGGAAGCCTGACCAGCGCCCCCCGCTTCACCTGTGCCCGGACCGATGGCTCCACCGCCGTCGGCCCGGGTCCAGTCGTATCCGGGCCCGGTCGCATCCGGACACAGCCGGATCCGGACCCGGTCGTAGCCGGGCCCAGCCGGATCCGGACACAGTCGGGTCCGAACTGTTCACCTCCGTGGGTAGGGGGCCGCGAGGTTGGGGGGCGGCAGAGCGGGGGAGGGCAGCGGAGGAGCGGGGGGGTGAAGAAAGAGACTTCGGGGGGCCCGAACCCCGGGCGCCCCGGGGGGGGGCGCGGTTTGGGAGCGCTGAAGGAGTTTTT
>NZ_JARWPM010000092.1 GCF_029869215.1 Nocardia carnea | reverse complement strand
GGGCGCCGCCTCCCGCCCCCCCGCCCCCCCCCCCGCCGCGCGGCGCGGGGCCCGCCCCCCCCCCCCCCCGCCCCCCCCCCCGCCCCCCCCCCCCCCCCCCCCCCCCCCCCCCCGCCACCGTATTCGCCCTCCGGCCCTGGCCCGAGGGCGACGGCAGTTACAGCCAGCCGTTGCGCCGGAAGATCACCACGAGCCCACCGCAGGCCAGCACCATGATCGCCAGAACCGCCGGATAGCCCCAGGCCAGTTTCAGTTCCGGCATACGCTCGAAGTTCATCCCATAGATCCCCGCGATCATCGTGGGAACCGCGGCCAGCGCGACCAGCGCGGAAATCTTGCGCATATCGGTGTTCTGCCGCACCGCGATCCGTGCCAGAGTCGCGCTGATCAGCGCGGAGAGCGCATCGTCGAAATCGTGCACGCGTTCCGCGGCGGTGGTGTGATGGTCGGCGACATCACGCAGATAGCGGCGCACCTCCTTGTTCAGTCCCGAATCGGGCCGGATGAGCGCTTGCAGTGGCAGCGACAGCGGTATCACCGACCGGCGCAATTCCACGATTTCGCGTTTGAGCTGGTAGATCGATTCGATGGCGAGCCGGGACCGAGGGCTGAACACCTCCTGCTCCATCTCCTCGACATCGGTTTCGATCTCCTGCACGACCTCGAGATAGGTATCGACGACATGGTCGGTGATCGCGTGCAGCACCGCCCCGGGCCCGAGACGCAGCCGATCGGGGTCGGACTCCAGTTTCGCGCGGACCCGCCGCAGCCCCGAATGCTCACCGTGCCGGACGGCGACCACGAAATCGGGACCGAGGAAGATCAGGATCTCGCCGGTGAGCACGATCTCACTGGTGCTGTGCATATCGTGTTCGACGTAGGCGACGGTCCGCAGCCCGAGCACCAGGGTGTCGTCGTAACGCTCCAGCTTCGGACGCTGCCGGCCTGCCACGGCGTCTTCGACCGCCAGCGGATGCAGCCCGAACACCTCGGCGACCGCACTCATCTGGGCGGCGTCGGGTTCGTGGAGTCCGAGCCAGACGAACCCGTCGCCCTCGTCGCGGACCTGCGCGAGGGCCGCCGTGAGATCGAACCGCCCGGCCAGGCGCTGCCCTCCCCGATAGATACCGCAGTCCACCACCGCCGCCCCGGCGCTCGGTACGGTATTCCGCTTCAACGACACCTTCGGGCGATCATTACGACGATTCGGGTCGACCAGCACTCTGCGAGAGTAGATACCCCCGCATCCGCGCAACAGTCCCTACTCGCCCCCGGTGATAGCTCGCTGCGTAGGTCTCGTCCCGCGGCGTAGAAAGTCGCGTCAGGACGCGGTCGTCCGGGCTCCGCGGGCCCGCACTCGTCAGCGTGAATGCTGTACGTCCGGCACCCGCGACCGGTCCGGCGCGGGTGATCGCCGCCCAGGGGGGCTGACCGTTCCCACCGGTCTACTGGATCGTCGCGTTCCTGCTGGCCTACGCGGCGATCGCGGCCGTCTACATGTACCGGGCCCGCAGTAGGGGAGTCGGCGCTCGTATCCCGCCGTATGTGGGCTCGGGAATCGCGGCCGGCCTGGCCTTCGGTATCGCCTCGGCGTGGGCCCTTCAACTCCAGCCGGCAGACGATTTCCCGGCCGGCCCGGTCGCCGTCGGTATGGTTCCGCTGATCTCTATCGGCCTGACGCCGTTCGTCCTGGCGGGGCTCGAACCCAATCGGTACCTGCTGGTGTTCACCATCGCCTATACGGTTGTCGCCCTGCTCGTGTGCGGGCTCGGCGGTCGTCGGCCGGGCCTGGGCGGCGGAGGTATCGACCCGTTGTGGAGCTTCCTGCCCGGCCTGGTCGTCACCGGCTGTCTGCTGGCGCACCGGTGAGCAAATACTTGACGGTCGATTTCACGCAGTCTCCTCGGTGCACGGAACCCTGAACTCGTTGCCTCCGTATCGGTTCCAGCATCGTCCCGTTACATTCCGGCACTGTTCACTCCTGCCTCGACGGCCTGCTGGAGCAATGTTTCGGCGGTGTCGTGCATCGTGGCGGGGTTGAGGAAGACCGCGTGCACGCCCGTGAACATCTGGCGGCCGGGTAGCGCGGATATGACGTCGACGCCGGCCGGCAGCCCGGCGGTGCCCGGGTTCCTGCTGGTGGCCCGGACGTCAGCGCCCGCGGCGAGCAGCCCGGTAACTATGTGGGCGCCGACGTTTCCGGTGGCGCCGGTGACGAGATACAACTTCGCTCCTTCATATCGGAAGAGATGTGGGCCTACTGTTCGCGTTTTTCCAGGCGCGAACCGCGGCGCGGTGAGAGGGACAGCAGATCGGTGGGGCCGTCCAGCTCGATCCGGTGCAGACGATCGCGGGGAACGATGCAGGCGTGGCCGGCCGCGATGGTCAGCGAATCCTCGTCGGCGCCGGGTGTTTCCGGGTGGAAGTACATGCGTATTCCGCCGCTGAGCACCGCCACCAGTTCGTCACCCGACGGATGCACTTCCCAGTGGTCGCCGTGGGCGTCGGCTGCGGTTTCCAGGTGGAAGGCGGTCAGTGTCCAGCCGTCGATATCGCCGGTCATCCGGCGTGCCTCGTCGAATATGGTGCCGTCGGGGAGGATGCGGATACCGCGTGCGAAGAAGTCGATGGGCGTGAATGTCATTGTGTTTCCTTCATTTCGCCCCGGCGGGTGCCGGGAGGTCGGTGCGCCGGGACGGTGGTGCCGGGTTCACCACGGCCATATCGAGCGCGACCAGGAGTTGCGCCGAGGCGATGGCTCCCAGGGTGGCTCGGTCGGATTGTTTTTATACACGTATAAAAAGTACTCCGGGCGAATCTGCCTGTCGAGTCGTTCGTGCCAAGATGGCTGGGTGACCACTCGCACCGGACGTCCGCCGCGCTTGTCGCGGGCCCAGATCCTGACGGCGGCGAGCGAGCTGATCGAGCAGGACGGCGCGGACGCGCTGACCATGCGGCGGCTCGCGGCCCGGCTGGATGTCACGCCGATGGCGGTCTATCACCATGTCCGGAACAAGGAGGAGTTGCTGTTGCTCCTCCTGGACGAGGTCGCCGCGGGTACCGAGCACCCGGAACTGCCCGGCGACCCGCGGGAGCGGGTGGTTCTCGCGGCCCGGACGATGCACGACACCCTGGCCCGGGTCCCCTGGGCGGTCGAGGTGCTGACCGCCGACGACCTACTGTCGCCGGCCGCCCTGTGGTATCCGGAACAGATCATCGATGCGGCCGTCACCTGCGGACTCTCCGCCGCCGATGCCGTTCATGCGTATCGGGCGATCTGGTATTACACCGCCGGGGAGATCCTGGTCCGCGCCGCGTCGGCGCGCCGCCGCGCGGCCGGCGACCGGAAGACATTCCGCGCCGCGCTCTTCGGATCGCTCGACCACGCCGAGTGGCCGCGGCTGGCGACCGTGGCCGACGACTGGGATCGGCTCACCCAGGTGGATACCTACGAAAGTGGCCTGCGGGCCCTGGTCGACGGTTTGCTGTCCGGGCGCTGACGAGGGAACCGGATCAGCCGGTGGTGGAACGGGGAGGTTGCGACAGTTCCGCGCCGGCGCCGGATGTGCCGGGGCGGCCGACGTGCGATTCCTGCCGGATCCGTTCGCTCATATGTGGGTAGTGCAGTTCGAAGGCAGGGCGTTCGGAGCGGATCTTGGGCAGTTCGTAGAAGTTGTGCCGCGGCGGCGGGCAGGTGGTGGCCCATTCCAGCGAATTGCCGTACCCCCAGGGGTCGTCCACGGTGACCACCTCGCCGTAGCGGTAGCTCTTGAAGACATTCCATACGAAAGTGATCATCGAGACGCCGAGTACGAACGAGCCGAGCGTCGAGACGGTATGCAGGGCGGTGAAGCCGTCGGCGGCCTGATAGTCGGCGTACCGGCGGGGCATACCTTCCGCGCCCAGCCAGTGCTGCACCAGAAAGGTGGTGTGGAAGCCGAGGAAGGTCGTCCAGAAGTGGATCCGCCCGAGTCGTTCGTCCATGAGCCGGCCGGTCATCTTGGGGAACCAGAAATAGATCCCGGCGAACGTCGCGAACACGATGGTGCCGAAGAGTACGTAGTGGAAGTGGGCCACCACGAAGTAGCTGTCGTGCACCTGCCAGTCCAGGGGCGGGCTGGCCAGGATGACACCGGACAGACCGCCGAACAGGAAGGTGACCAGGAACCCCACCGAGAACAGCATCGGCGTTTCGAACGTCAGATGCCCCTTCCACATGGTGCCGATCCAGTTGAAGAATTTCACCCCGGTCGGTATCGCGATCAGGAAGGTCATGAACGAGAAGAACGGCAGCAGCACCGCTCCGGTGGCGTACATGTGGTGCGCCCACACCGCCATCGACAGGCCACCGATACCGATCGTCGCGAAGACCAGCGCGGTGTAGCCGAAGATCGGCTTCCGGCTGAACACCGGGAAGATCTCGGAGACGATGCCGAAGAACGGCAGCGCGATGATGTACACCTCGGGATGCCCGAAGAACCAGAACAGATGCTGGTACAGGAGAACGCCCCCGGCGCCGGGGTCGTAGATATGGCCGCCGAGGTGCCGGTCGTAGGCCAGCGCCATCAGAGCCGCGGTGAGAATCGGGAAGGCCAGCAACACAAGGATGCTGGTCACCACGATATTCCAGGTGAAGATCGGCATCCGGAACATCGTCATACCCGGTGCGCGCAGGCAGACCACGGTGGTCAGCATGTTCACCGCACCGAGGATGGTGCCCAGACCGGAGATGGCCAAGCCCATGATCCACAGGTCGGCGCCCACACCCGGCGAATGCATGATGTCCGACAGCGGCACATACGCCGTCCAGCCGAAATCGGCGGCGCCGCCCGGAGTGACGAAGCCCGCGGTCGCCATGGTGGCACCGAACAGATACAGCCAGTAGCTCAAGGCATTCAGGCGGGGGAACGCCACATCGGGTGCGCCGATCTGCAAGGGCAGGATCGCGTTGGCGAAACCGAACACCACGGGAGTGGCGTAGAACAGCAGCATGATCGTGCCGTGCATGGTGAACAGCTGGTTGTACTGCTCGGGTGAGAGGAACTGCAGCCCCGGCCGCGCCAATTCCCCGCGCAGCAGCAGCGCCATGAGGCCGCCGATCAGGAAGAAACCGGTCGCCGACGTCAGGTACATGATGCCCAGGAGCTTCGGGTCGGTCGTGGTCACCAGCTTGCGGAGGGCCGACCCCTTCGGGCCCATTCGGGCCGGAAACGGGCGGGTGGCGGTGAGTTCCGCGGGTCGAGACGGTGTCACTGCCACGGGCTCTCCTTCGTCCGGTCCGCCTGTATCTCGTCGAAATCCTCGGTGCCTGGCTGCTACCCCCGCGGCGCCCGGCTAAACCCTGCCGGATAGCCCGCGGTGATCCGGGCAGCGACACCCGGTGGTGCGGAAAGGCGACGGCATTCTGCCGGTTCGGCGTGGCAGCGCGCCGGCCACGACCGGCGGACACCTCGGCCTCGCGCACTTGACCTTGTCACTGTGACAAGGTCTTCACTGGCTGTCGGAGGTGGTACCCATGAATACGACACACAGGAATTCTCAGCACACTCGGTTGCTCGGCGCCTTGGCCGCCGGCGACTCGTCGATTCGGCTCGAAGCCGCACTGGCCGCCGGTACGCAGCCCGCGCCGGAGCTCCTCGATGCGCTGGTGCAACGATGCGCCGTCGAACCGGACTTCTTCGTGCGTGACATGCTGACCTGGGCGCTGACCCGGCTCCCCGCGCAGCTGACGGTCCCGAAACTGCGCGCGGAACTTCGGTCCGAACGCGCGCAGGCGCGGAGCCAAGCGCTGCACACCCTGTCCAAAATCGGCGACCCGGACGCCTGGCCGGCGATCACACCGGCGCTGCTGCGGGACGCCGACGAGGACGTCGCGCGCAGCGCGTGGCGGGCGGCTGTCGTCCTCGCGCCCGACGCGGCGAGACCCGCCCTCGCCGCGGAACTGGTCACGCAACTCGGTCGCGGCGACCGGGAGGTCCGGCTGAGTCTCAGCCGCGCCTTCGCCGCGCTCGGCGAGGTGGCCGAACCGGTGCTCGCCGCGGCGGCAGCGAATGATGATCCGGACATCCGGGCTCATGCGGCCGCCACGCAGCGGCTGGTGCGCGACCCCGATGCCGGCTTCGAACTCGCCGTCGACGAGGCGAAACGAGTAGTGGCCCTCGGTCCCGACGCGGAGGAGGCGAGTGCATGCTGATCGGCGAGGTGGCGCGCCGCTCGGGGGTGAGTACCCGGATGCTCCGGCACTACGACTCCCTCGGGCTGGTGCGCCCCACCGGCCGCACCGTGGGCGGTTACCGGGAGTACGCACCCGAGGACATCCGGCGGATCTTCCATGTGGAGGGCTTGCGGTCGCTGGGCTTGTCGCTGCGCCAGATCGGCCGCGCTCTCGACGATCCCGGCTTCACCCCGTCCACACTGGTCCGGGAGCTCATCCGGAAAACGGGGGAACGACTGCACCGGGAGCAGGAGTTGCTCGACCGGCTGCGCACGGTCGACGCGGCCGGACCCACCGGCTGGCAGGATGTCCTGCGTATCGTCGAACTCCTGCACGGCCTCGGATCGCCGGATGCCGCGCGCCGGCAGCAAGCTGTACTGGCACCCGCCGAGGACGCGCCCGCCGAAATGCTGGCGGCGGCCGTGCTCGGTGAATCCGATCCGTACGTCGCCGGATCCCTGCGCTGGGCGCTCGCGCGGGCCGACGGTGACGCGGTCGGCGGGCTGGCCCCCGGTGTGCGCTCGGCCGATGTGGAGGTCCGCCGTCGCGCGGTGCACGCTCTCGCCGAGCTACCCGGCGCGGAGGCGACCGCGGTGCTGACCGAAGCGCTCGCGGATGGAGACGCGACCGTCCGTAGATACGCGGCCCTCGCCCTGGGTGCGCGGGGAGTCACCGCCGCCGTTCCGGAACTCGTCCGCACGGTGGTCGAGGGCCCCAACGATGTGGACGCCGCCGAACTCCTGGGCGCGCTCGCCGCGGACGAACCCTGGGCCGGCCGGATCATGGCCGCTCTGACCGGCGAGTTCGCCGCCCACCCGGACGACCCCGCGGTGCGGCTCCGGCTCACCCAGGCCCTCGCCGAGCTGCCCGGCCGGCTCGCCCTCGACCTCCTCCGGCAACTGACCCACGACACCGATCGTGCGGTGGCCCTGCTCGCCACAGCCCTCGTCGCGGTGTTCGAAGAACAACCGTCCGAGTAGCCACCGGTCTCGCTGAGCGAACCCTGACGCGCCGGCCGGATGGTGTACTTCGCGCGGTAGAGGCTGCCGAACCGGCGCACCCCGGCCTCGTGCC
Source organism: Nocardia carnea (assembly GCF_029869215.1). Taxonomy (GTDB): domain Bacteria; phylum Actinomycetota; class Actinomycetes; order Mycobacteriales; family Mycobacteriaceae; genus Nocardia; species Nocardia carnea_B. The sequence continues at coordinate 26,783 of NZ_JARWPM010000092.1, read as the reverse complement.
GGGCGGGGGGCACCGGTATCGACGGTGGCGTGCTGCGGGGTGCCGTCAGGCGGCGCTGTCCCGATACGCCTGGAGGCGGAGGGTGGCGGTGGCCTCGTGAGCGGCCATACCCTCGTACTGCGAGATGGTTTCGACTGCACCCGCCACTTCCGGGGTGGCGGTACGGTCGACGCGCTGATAGGTCAACGGTTTGAGGAAGCGCGACACCGACAGTCCCGCACTGTGTTTGGCACCTCCGGCGGTGGGCAGGACGTGGTTCGTGCCGGCCATGCCCTTGTCGGAGTACGCGACAGTGCTCCAGCGGCCCAGGAAGATCGAGCCGTAATTGTGCAGGGCGTTGTGGTAGTACTCGTCGTCGGCCGTCTGGATTTCCAGGTGTTCGGGGGCGAGATCGTCCATCAGCGCGACCGCCGTCGCGGGGTCCTTCGCCCAGGTCACCGAGCCGTAGTCGCGCCAGGCGGGGCCGGCGATATCGCGGGTTTCGAGCGTTTCCAGCTGCCGGTCGGCCGCGGCGATGACCGCTTCCCCCAGCTGTCGCGAGGTGGTGACCAGCGCTGCCGGGGATTCGGTGCCGTGCTCGGCCTGGCCGAGGAGATCCGCGGCGACGGTGGCCGGGTCGGCGGTCTCGTCGGCGATCACGGCGACCTCTGACGGGCCCGCGAGCAGGTCGATCGCGACCTTGCCGAAGAGTTGCCGTTTGGCCTCGGCCACATAGGCATTACCGGCGCCGACGAGCATATCGACGGAGGGTTCCCCGAGCAGCCCGAATGCCATAGCGGCCAGCGCCTGGACTCCGCCCAGGACATAGACCCGGTCGGCCCCGGACAGGTAGCAGGAGTAGAGCACCGCGGGATCGGCGGTGCCGTCGCGGCGCGGGGGAGTGCAGGCGAGGACGGTGGGTACACCGGCGACCTTGGCGACGCCGACGGTCATGAACGCACCGGCGAGCAGCGGGAAACGACCGGCCGGGACATACGCGCCGACCCGTGAGATCGGAACGTAGCGGACGCCGGTGACCAGGCCGGGGGCCAGCTGGGTTTCGAAATCCACCAGGTGCGAACGGGTTTCGCGGGCGAAGGTGCTGGTGCGTTCGTGTCCGAGTTCCAGTGCCGCGCGGAGTTCCGGCGACAGCGCATCCCCGGACCGGGCCAGTTCGGCAGAGCCGAGTTCGACCTGGGTCGACTCGAATCCGTCGAGCTTGCGGGCGTATTCGAGGACCGCGTCGAACCCGCCCTTCTCGATCGCGGTCAGCATCTCGGACACGGTCGCGATGACGGCGGGGTCACGCTGTGCGGCGGGGCGGTCGAGCGCGGGGCGTTTGAGGATCTGGAAGGAGCCTTCGAGTTCGGCGAGGCGAGCGGGGGTGAACTTCATGGTGTCGACGGTAAGGCGCCGCGTGGGACTGGACAAGCCGTTAGCAACCTGCGGGATCCACAGGGTAGCCCTATGGATGGTGGTCGGTCTTCATCGCGGCCGCCCCGGAACGATGGATCACTGGACACCGGCCGGGCCCCTGCGGTCGCGCCGCTCGCGGCCCCGCCGCGGCGCGGAAGCCGACATGCCGGTGTGGGTACCGCTGTCCGCTTCAGCCGATACGCGGGACGGTGATCGCGGGATCGGCGGCGGTTTCCACCGCCGCGGCGAAAGCGAGTGCCTCGGCGTCCCGGCCGGGGGCGGCCGTTACCGTGAGGCCGATCGGTAACCCCTGCACCGAGCCGATGGGCACTTGAACCGAGGGCGCTCCGGTATTCGAAGCGATACCGGCTGCGGCGGTTCCGGCCCGGTCGGTGGTCGCGATATCGGGTGCCGTGGGATAGACGAGGATGTCCACACCACGCCGGCCGAGCAACGCGGTCAGTGCCGCGCGGCCGGCGCGTTGCCCGCGGAGCGCGGCGTCATGGACCGGGTTCGGTAGGGGCGGGTGCGCGAGCCATTCGTCGATGATGCCGCGAGCCAGTGCGCTACCGGTCGCGGTGAGCTCGGCGAAGGTGAACGCGGCCCCGGCCGAGCGGAGAAAGGTGTCGATCGAGTGGCGCGCGTCGGTCCAGCCGCTGCCGGTGAGGATGTCGCGGGCGAAACCGGCATCCAGTTCCGGCAACTCGGTGAATCGGTGGTTGTGCTGCAGTGTGGCGACCACCGCGTCCGTCCGGGCCCGGATTCGCGCGCGGCGGTGGGAGTCGGAAGCATGCTGCTCACCGGAGGCGGGTGTATCGAACGGCCAGGTGAGGTATGCGGCGGTGAGCCGGGCGGGGTCGACGGCGGATACTGCCGCGAGCCAGGAGTGCCGTCCGCCGGTCATCAGATCGGCGAATTCGGCGATATCGCGCACGGTCCGGCCGATCGGCCCGGCCACGTCCTGGCTGGGTGACAGGGGCAGCACACCACGCCGGCCGACGGCATCGCTCGACGGCCGGAACCCGGCCAGCCCGGCATGCGCGGCCGGGCCCAGTACCGAACCGCAGGAGTCGGTGCCCAGCGATATCGGCGCGAAACCCGCCGCGACACTCACCGCGCTACCGCCACTGGATCCGCTCGCGCTCCGCGTGCGGTCGAAGATATTCGCGGTCCGGCCGCGTACCGAACTCTCCGTGAACGTGCCGTGCCAGGCGAACTCCGACATATTCGTCGTCGCCAGCACGATCCCGCCTGCCGCGCGCAGGTGTCCGACAACGGCCGCGTCGGTGTGCGGTCGATACGCGGCGAGCTTCCGGTTACCCGCGCTGAGTGGCAGGCCCTGCGCGGCGATATTGCATTTGATCGTGAAGGGAATGCCGTGGAGCGGCCCGCGGACTCTGCCCGCGCGCCGCTCGCTGTCGAGTTCGCGGGCCCGGTCCATCGCCTCCGCGGCGATATCGACCACGGAATTCAGGGCTGGTGTGCCGGCGCTGTCGAAGCGGCGGATCCGGTCCAGGTAGGCCTGGATGATCTCCGCGCTGGTCAACCGTCCGTCGGAGAGTCGATCGCGCAGATCGGCCACGGTGTAGGCCTGCCACCGCGACGGACGGCCCGGGCCGGAACCGCCCGTATCGTGAGTGGCGCCGGTGGGCGTGCCCGCCGGCGCCCGCGTGGGGCCGGTCGACGGTGTCGATGCGGAATGTGCGGCGTTCATCGAGTGCGCGCCTTTCCCGCCCGGGGTGTCGGCCGGGCGGAGCGGGCGCCGCGGGTGCCGGGCGACAGCGGTCGGACCCCCAGTGGCACTGCGGCGGGCTTCCGGCTTCGTCCGGCGGATTCGTGCCCAAGGTGGCAGGTGAATCCTGTTCTTCGTGCCGGATCGCATAGGGTCACCCTGTGACACTTCGGCAGCTCCGCGCATTCCTCGCCACCGCGCGGACCGGGACCTTCACCGCCGCGGCGAAATCGCTGGGAATCGCGCAGGCATCGGTGTCGGAACTGGTGCGCACGCTCGAGGACGAATACGGGACCCTGTTGTTCGCCCGGGGTGGCCGCAAACTGGTGCTCACCGCGGCCGGAGTGGCGTTGCTGCCGCATGCCGAGCAGGCGCTCGCCGCCGCCGACGGTGGTGTCAAGGCGCTGAAATCGGTGCGGTCGCTCACCGGCGGTGTGGCGACATTCGGAGTACTGCGCAATGCCGCGTACTACTTGCTGTCCGATCTGGCCGAGGAGTTCCATCGCCGGTTCCCCGAAGTACGGATCCGGCTGGTGGGGATGAATTCGGTAGAGGTCGCGGCGGAGGTGGCCGCGGGCCGGCTGGAGGCGGGGCTGGTGGTGCTGCCCATCGACGCCGACGGGCTGCGGGTGACCCCCCTGGTCCGGGACGAGGTGCTCTACGCTTCCCTCTCGCCGGAGCGCGTAGCGCGCCCGGTCACCATAGAACAATTCGCGCATTCGACCCTGATCCTCTACGACGCGCATTACGGATGGAAGGAGCCGACCCGTCGTCAGCTGGCCGAACGCGCGCAGCTGGCGGGGCTGAAGCTCGAACCGCTGATCGAAGTGGAGCAGGTGGAGGCGGCGCTCGGCCTGGTGCGCCGGGGGATCGGCGACACGATCGTCTCCGCGGCGGTGGCCACCAGTTCCGCCTGCCCGCCGGAAGTGCGGGTCACCGGTTTCGCGCCGCGGCTCTACGACACCATCGCACTCGTCCAGCGGGAATCCGGCGTGCTGTCCCCGGCGACCCGGGAGATCGCACGACTGGCCCGGCAGATGCTGCTCCGCAACCCGGCCACCGCGGTGGAAAGCGGTGGCCGGGACGGCGATCAGTAGATGTTCTGGCTCACGTACGGTTCGTCGCCGCGGTGGGCGTAGATCTGCGAGCGAGTGGCGATATCGTCGTAGATCCGGGTCTCTTTGACGATCTTGCCGGACTGCACCAGGAACTGGGAGATACCGAGGATCTCGACCGGCGAGCCGGTGAGCGGGCCGTAATCGGCGATACCGTCGTACTTGCCGGTGAATTTCCAGGTGACGGCGATTCGCAGCCCGCCGTAGCGGGGAGAATCATTCGCGGCGATATCGCGGATATCGAACGAACCACCCGGGAAGGGGCGCAGCATGCGCAGCAGGGCGCGGCGGTAACCCTCGGGGCGCGCGATGGTGCGGTCGTCGATGGTGTTGAGCCACAGATCGCGGATCCAGAACTGCTCGACCCGCTCGAGTTCGCGCTTGTTCCAGACGGAGTCGAGGAATTCGAGCACCATCTCGACCTCGGGCCGGAACTGATCCGGCCGCGGACCGCTGCCGCCCTCGGCGATCACATCGGCCGGTGCGGGGGCGGCCATGGAACCGCTGAACCCGCGGAACGCCTGCCGCCGGGCCAGTTCGTCGGGATCCTGGCCGAGTTGGCGGGCCACCGACAGGGCGTCGCGCACCACCCACTCCTCGACCATGCGCCCTCGGCGGTACAGGCAGTTGGCGATATTGCGGCTGCGGTACTCGATGTTCTCCAGATCGGTGCCCAGCACCAGATGGGAGCTGAGGAAGGCGTCGTCGCCGCGGGCCTCCCAGACGATGTCCTCGGCCTGGCCGACCCGGTTGGGGGTGGTGGAGATCCGCATCAGGGTCCCCTCGATCACCTCCCGCGCGGTGGTGGAGGTGCCGTAGACGCCGTGCACGATCGAATCGGGCTCGTAGTTGTCGTTGATATGGCCGATCGCGCGCTCGATCCAGATGTGATCGGTGACCTCCCGGATGAAATCGTCGGGATCGGAGTACGGCTGGTAAGCAATGGGATCGAGTGGCATGCGGACCAGGATACATACGTATTCAAGACGAGGGAAGTGATCGGCGAGACCGATCTTGCCGAGGATTGTTCCCCAGCGGGGCGGGCGGCGGCGGCAACCCGCGGATCCGGTGGACAGCCCGAGGCGCCGGCCGGGGTCACTCGGTCGGCGCCTCGGGAAAGCCGAGATCAGGCGGCCAGACGGTCGCCGGTTTCCGGATGGAACAGATGGACTTCGTCGTGGTTGCGCAGGCCGACGCGTACCGTCTGCCCGATCCGCGGCGGGGTCCGGCCGTCGACCCGGACATTGACCCGGTGCGGCCCGGACGGGCTCAGGACAGTCCCGTAGACATACGCATCCGCGCCCAGTTCCTCGACCAGTTCCACGGTGAGCGCGAACCCCTCGTCGGCCTCGCCGACCAGGCGCAGTGTTTCCGGCCTTATCCCGCAGACGATTTCGCGCAGCTCCGCCCGTGCCGCCCGCGACACCGGGACGGTGGAATCGCCGAGTTCGAGTCCCTCGGCGCATACATTCAGGGTGGTGAGGTTCATGCCCGGTGAGCCGATGAAGCCGGCGACGAAGGCATTGGCCGGCCGGTCGTAGAGTTCGCGCGGCGACGCGACCTGTTGCAGCACACCGTCTTTGAGTACCGCCACCCGATGGCCCATCGTCATCGCCTCCACCTGGTCGTGGGTGACGTAGACGGTCGTGGTCGCCAGCCGCTGCTGCAGCGAGGCGATATTCGCGCGGGTCTCCACACGCAGTTTGGCGTCGAGGTTGGACAGCGGCTCGTCCATCAGGAATACCGCCGGATCGCGCACGATGGCCCGGCCCATCGCGACCCGCTGGCGCTGCCCGCCGGACAGTGCCTTGGGCTTACGGTCCAGGAACTGGGTGAGGTCCAGCATTTTCGCCGCATCGGCGACCTTCTGCCGGATGGTCTCCTTCGGCACACCTTTGAGTTTCAGCGCGAAACCCATATTGTCGCCGACGCTCATATGCGGGTAGAGCGCGTAGGACTGGAACACCATGGCGATATCGCGTTCCTTGGGCGGTACGAAGGTCACGTCGCGCGCGCCGATGGAAATCGAGCCTTCGTCGACATCCTCGAGCCCGGCCAGCATGCGCAGCGCGGTGGTCTTACCCGATCCCGACGGGCCGACCAGGACAAGGAATTCGCCGTCGGCGATCTCCAGATCGAGCCGGTCGACCGCGGCGGTGTCGGACCCGGCGTAGCGGCGAGTCGCCTTCTCGTAACGGACTTCTGCCATGTCAATGCCTTTCCGAAGAGGATTCGGCCGGACGGCCGGAGGGTTCGTCGCCGCGGGCCCGGGCGATCTGCGCCAGGACGGCGAGCTGGTCGTAGACCCGCCATTCCTCGACGATGCGGCCGTCGCGCAACAGGAACTGGGAGGATCCGAGGATTTCGACCGGGGATTCGGTGGGTGACCCGAAGACCGGCAGCCCGGAGTATGTGCCGGTGAGCCACCAGACGACGCCGACGCGCAGGCCACCGTGCGCGGCCGAATCGTTGGCGACGATATCGCGGACCTCGATCCGGGCGTCGGGGAACGGCGCCAGCACGTCCAGCCACGATTCCTGGTAGTTCCGCGGCCGGGTGACGGTGCGGTTGCCGACGGTGTGGCAGGTGATATCGCGGGCGATGTAATCGTCGATGCGATGGAACATCGCCTGCCCGAGCACGGTATCGAACATGTCCAGGACGAAGGCGCATTGTTCGCGATGGGACCCGGGCCGGGTTCCGGAATCGCCGGCGGTCAGCGGCTCCACCGGGGTGTCCCGCGTGGCCGAGCCGGTGAAACCGCGGAACGCCAGGGTGCGGGCCACCTCGAACGGGTCGAGGTCCAGATCCTGGACCACCGCGAGTTCGTCGCGGATCACCCACTCTTCTTCCATCACACCGTTGCGGTAGAGGCAGTTGGCGATGGTCCGATGCGAGAACCGGCGATGGGTGGGCGGGCCGTACACGGTGTGCTTGGAATTCGTGCCGCTGCTGAAGATGCGGTGCGAACTGAGGAACGCGTCGTCACCGCGGGCCTCCCACACCACGTCCTCGGCCTGGCCCACCCGGTCCGGGAAGGCGCTGATCTTGGCGAGCGTGGCGGCCACCACCGGCTCCACCCCGACCCCGGTGCCGTACGCGCCGTGCACGATGGCATCCGGCGCGTAGTTCTCCCGGATCAATCCCACGCCGCGCTGCACCCAGATGCGATCGGTCCATTCGACGATGAACTCCTCCGGATCCGCATAGGGCAGAAAGGCACTGTCTTTCAAGGTCATAGGTTCGGCTTTCGTGTGCGGGCGCGCGTCGCGCTCAGTCCAGTTCCCCGATGCGGTGTGCGGCATCGGTGAGTTGCGCGCGGATGTCTGCGCCGTTGGCCATATTGCTGATCGCCACCGCGAGAATGTCCATGATCCGGGGCCAATCCAGGTTCATCGGGATCGCACGGCCCGACTGCAAGCTCTCGTACTGCAGGGCGGGGAGGTCGTTGTTGGCGGCGTTGACCTCGGGATCGAGCATGTTGGAATCGTGCATGGTGATCCCGGTGCTGGTCGCGGGGGCGGATTTGTCGAGTGCGATCGTGCGCTCGGTCTGCGCGCTGGACATCCACTTGACGTACTCCCAGGCGGCGCCCTGATGGTGTGAGGTGTTCAGGACCCCGGCCAGCCAGGTGTAGGCGTAGCTCTGTTCCTCGTTACCCGGGAATGCCGGCATCGGGGCGACCCCCACGTTTCCGGCGAGCTCGGGCGCGGCCTTGGTCGGGTTGACGTAGTCCTCCAGATGCCAGGACCAGGTGAACACGGTGGCGGCGTCACCGTTGAGGAAGGCCTGCGTGGATTCGAGTTCGCCCCAGTTCGACGACTCGGGCGGGGTGTAGCCGGCGCGGAAGGACTCCAGGTACTTCTCGGTCGCCTCGATGCCCGCCGGGGTGTCGAAGGCCGGCCGGCCGTTCTCGTCGAGCAGTTCCGCACCGTTGCTCCACAACATGGACAGCCAGGTGTTCAGGTTCTGGCCGTTACGCCGGTTGAACTGGCCGGCCAGCGGATACTCCGGCACGGATTTCTTGATGATGCCGAGCTGGCGGTAGTACTCGTCCCAGGTGGCGGGCGGGGTCAGGCCCAGCTTCGCGTAGATGTCCTTGCGGTAGAAGAGGTTGTAGGAGAACCCGCGGACCGGCATTCCGTAGGTCGTACCCGGTTCCCCCGCGGCCGCGGCCTCCTTGAAGGGGCCGGAGAAATCGTCCATCGTCACCCCGTGTGCGGCCATCACCTGGTTGAGCGGCTGGACGCCGATCTTCAGTGACGGCCCCCAGGCGTCCGGCCAGATCAGGGCGTCGTAGGTGCCGCCGCCGATGGCGCTTTCCGCCACGATCTTCTGCAGGTACGCCGCGTAGGGGATATTCGACCACTCGACCTCGATCCCGGTGCGTTCGGTGAACTCCGCGGTCCGCTGATGCAGTGCGGCGAACTGCGGCACCGTCGCGCAACAGGTGAGGAACCGGATGGTCGTGCCGTCGTAGGGTTTGCCCTCGAGCAGGCCGTCGGCGCCCACGGGTGCCTCCGCCACCTGCTCCATCAGATTCCGGGTCTCCGGTGCGCTGGTACAACCGCCGGCCAGTACCGCGACCGCCGTCGCGAAGGCCAGGGCGAGTACCCCGCGCCGCCGGGTCGTCCGATGCGGGCGTCCGAACCGAAGCCTCACTTGACTGCTCCTAGGGTCATGCCCTGCGCGAAGTGCTTACGCACCAGCGTCGCGAGGACGATCATCGGCACCATGACCAGCAGGCCGGCGGCGGCCATCTGTCCCCAGAGCACGCCGTCGGGCTGGTCCAGCGTCATCAGCGATACCGGCAGGGTGACCGCGTTGCTGCGGGCCAGGAAGGTCGGGAAGAGGAATTCGTTCCAGGCGAGCAGGAACGAGAAGACGACGGCAACGAAGATGCCCGGAGCGGCCAGCGGGGTGACTACCCGCCACAGCAGGGTCAACTGACCGCAGCCGTCGAGCCGCCCGGCCTCTTCGATCTCGATCGGCAGGCTGTCCACGAATCCTTTCAGCAACCAGGTGTTGTACGGCACGACGATCGCCAGGTTCGTGACGATCAGGGCCAGGTGGGTGTCGAGCAGACCGAGGTCGCGGTACATGGTGAGGAAGGGCAGTGCGATCGCGACACCGGGAATGAACTGGGTCGCGACGATGCCCAGCAGGATCGGTTTCGCGCCCGGGAACTTGTACCGGGAGAAACCGTAGGCGGCCAGCATCGACAGCGGGACCGCGATCACGGTGGTCACGACGGCCACGATGATGCTGTTCCACATCGGCTCGACCAGATCGTTCCGGCCGCCGATGATCGCCCGGAAGTTGTCCAGCGACGGGCTGAACAGCACCGAAGTGGAGAAAACCTCGCGATCGGGTTTGAACGCGGTGAGGGTGAGCCACAGGATCGGGAACATCACGAAGAACAGGATCGCCAGTGTGCCCAGCAACCGGAGCAGGTTGCCGGCGCGAACCAGCAGCGAAGGCGAGCGCCGGTTCTGCCGCGGTGCGGCGGGCGCGGGCGCGGTGACGGATTCGAGGGTGTCGGTCATTTCTGCTCCTGGCGACCCATGAGGATCAGGTATCCGGTGGCGAGCACGCCCAGGACGAGGACGAGAATCCACGAGACGGCCGAGGCGAAGCCGATATCGAGGAAGGTGAAGCCCTGCTCGTAGGCGAAGAAGTTCAGCGTCTCGGTGGCCCGGCCCGGGCCGCCACCGGTGGTGGTGACGACCTGGTCGAACATCTTCACCGACCAGACGGCCTTCAGGAACACCACGATCAGGATCAGCGGCCGCAGCAGCGGGAACTTGATCCGCCAGAACTCCTGCCACGGGTTGGCACCGTCGACGCGGGCGGCGTCCCGGATCTCCGGTGAGATGGCGCCCAGGCCGCCCAGGAACATCAGTGCGATGAGCGGGGCCCAGCCCCAGATCTCGCTGAGGGTGACCACGATCAGCGCCCAGAACGGGTCGCCGAGCCAGTTGATATCCCGGGTGAACGGCAGCACCGTATCGAGCATGTTGTCGTAGACGCCGTAATCGGGGTTGAACATGAACCGCCAGGAATAGCCCTTGAGGGCGGGCGCGATGGCGAACGGCAGGATCAGCAGCGCTTTGGTGAGGCCGTTGAGCCAGGTCGCCTTGTTCAGGATCAACGCCATGACCAGGCCCAGGCCCACCGACAGCACCACCGACAGCACGGTGAAGACCACGGTCACCCAGACCGCGTTGTGGAAGGTGTCATCGGTGAGCGCCTTGGTGTACTGCTCGAAGCCCACGAACTCCTGCGGTTCGCGGGTCTCGTTGACCCGCCAGTGGCGGAAACTGTTCACCAGCGCGACGCCGAGGGGGTAGATCGTGGTGAGCACGATGGCGATGAGTGCCGGCGCGAGGTGGGCGTAGGGCACGCCGATCCGGCGCCAGGCGGAATGTCCGCGCCGGGTGGCGCGACCGCCGCCGGCGGTTGTCGTGGCCGTCATCGCCGCGTCCGGGGCCGAAGCGGGCAGGAGGTCGGGATGCCCGGCCGGGGGAGTGGCACGGCCCCGTGTGGGCTGCTCGGCTTCACTCTGAACTCCTTCGGATTGTGATCCCGCATAAGGGGAGAGGGAGGGGAGGCGGCGAGATGTAACGCGGCTCTCACGGTGTCCGGTGAGTGTATGCGTATGTATTCGAGAATGACAAGAGGTCGGTTCGGATCAACGCAGAGGGAAACGTGGCATTAACCTAGGTCTGCCTGTTTGCTGATGTGCAGGTGGGACCCATTGCGGCACGTCCGAATCCCGGAGCGTCCAAGTTTGCCGAGCCAGTCGATGATACGTATGCACGGGGTGGGTGCCGCCCCGGACCTTCAGGCCGGCGGCGGGGCGACCGTCGCGCGTTCGATCAGCTGCGGAGTCATGACGACGCGCTGCGGCCCGTCGGTGCTGTTCCTGCTCTCCAGCCGCTCGACGAGCAGCCGGGCGGCGGCCGCGGCCATCGCGTCGAGGTCGTGGCCGACCGTTGTCAGGCGGAACGCCTCCCACTCGGCCATCGGGATGTTGTCGAAGCCGATGAGGCTCAGGTCGCCGGGAATGTCAACGCCCCTGGCCAGGGCGGCGTTGAGGGCCCCGATCGCGACCACGTCGTTTCCACAGAAAACCGCGGTGGGCCGCGGCTCGGCGCCGAGGAGTTCGAGCATCGCGTGGTAGCCGGTCTCGAACTCGAACGGGCCCCGGTAGGTGAATGCGCCGGGCAGGGCGATACCCGATTCGGCGAGTGCGGCCCGGAAACCCAGCTCCCGGTCGCGCCCGGTGCTGGTGGTCTCGGGGCCGAATATGCCGGCGATACGCCGGTGGCCGCGTTCGGTGAGATGGGCGGCGGCCAACCGGCCACCGTGCTCGTTGTCGACCACTGCGGCGTCGGCGGTATGCGGCGAACTCTCGCGGTTGAGGAAGACGAACGGCAGGCGGCGGCGTTGTAGCTCGGCCGGGAGCAGTGAATCGAGATTGCTGGTCAGCAGGACGGCGCCGTCGATCGAACCGTCCACCAGCTGTTCGAGGGGGACCTGGTTGTCCGAACGCTCGGTGAACACCATCATCCGGTAGGAATGCTTCTCCAGTTCGTCGTGCAGCGGGCCCAGCAGATGCGGGTAGAAGGGGTTGGTCAGGTCGCTGACCACGATGCCGATCCGCTTCGTCCGCCGGGTCACCAGGCTGCGCCCCGCCTCACTGGGTACATAGCCCAGGGCTTCGACGGCTTCCTGGACCCGCGCGCGGGTCACCGCGGCGACCCGGGGGTCGCCACGCAATGCGCGGGAGACGGTCGGCTGCGATACGCCCGCCAGTCGTGCGACGTCGCGACTCGTGATCGGCATGGATCCCCCTGATCGGGTGCGCGGCCACCGGTTGGCGCCCGCGCCGGAACGGTTCCGGTGGTGTGAATACGAATCTTAGTCGATGACGACTGCTCCCTCGCTTCCCTCGGTGTCGCGGTGCCCTCGGTTCGTTTCCGGCGGCGAACCGACCGGTGGGAAGGGGTAAATCGAGTTCTTCGATCTCCGCGCGAACGCTGTTCGTTGACAGCGCGGCGCACTTCCGGCACGATGCATACGTATAAATACTCCGCGTTCGTGCGCGAATCCCGTTTCTTGTGGCCCCCGCCGCCCGCCCTCGAGGCCGAGCGCCCATTGTGAGAAGAAGAGGTCAGATGTCCCCCGAAGTCACCGTCACCGCCGCCGACCTCGACCGGTACACCATCCGGCGCAGCGATTTCGTCTCCTGCAATCAAGCGTTCATCGACTGCCGTACCCCCGGTTCCGATAAGAAGCAGAACTATTCGATGATCGGCCGGGGCGTCACGCAGAGCTCGGGCCAGGTGGTGAACCTGCAGGAACCGCACGGCTTCCAGATCGGTGCGGCGGCCATGCCCAACGGGGTCACCAACAACCTGCACCTGCATTTCACCGCCGAGGTGTTCCTCTGCTTCCGCGGCGAATACCAGCTGCGCTGGGGCGCCCGAGGCGAACAGGGCGAACTGGTGTTGCGGGAGGGTGAGATCGCCTCCATCCCGACCTGGATCTTCCGCGGGTTCACCAATATCGGGCCCGACGACGGCATTCTGTTCACGGCGCTGGGGATGGACGATACCGGCGGGATCATCTGGGGCCCGTCGGTCCTGGAAGAGGCCAAGGGTTACGGCCTGTACCTGACCGCGGAGAACAAGCTCATCGATACCGTCGCCGGTGACGAGTTGCCCGAAGACGTCGAATTGGTCGAGCCGATCAGCGATGAGCAGATCGCCGCCCTGCGACCGTTCACCGTCGAACAGATGGCCGAACGGGTCGCGACCCCCGAGAACATCCAGTGGTCGCGGCGGGCGCTGCTCGACTCCGCCCTGCCCGGCGGCGGAGTCGAACTCGGGCTGGTGATCGGGTACGGCATGTCCGAGGACGTCACCCAGGTGCCGCGTATCCACAACCCGCACGGACACAATATCGCCTGGTTGCGGGCGGAACCGGGCACCGGCGTCTCGACGCACCGGCATTCGGAGCGGCAGGTGCTGATGGTCAAGGACGGCGAATGGGAGGTCACCCTCAACCGCGGCGCCGACGCCCGCACGGTCCGGCTCGGCCCGTGGGACATGCTGTCGGTTCCGGCGAACGCGTACCGGTCGGTGCGTAATGTGGGTGATGAGACGGCGCTGTTGCTGGTCGTGAACAGCGGAGACGGCCGGGTGCGGCTCACCTGGGACGAGGAGGTCGTGAAGGCGGCCGCCGACGCCGGCGACGCCCTCGACCACAACGGCTACCTCGCGCCGTACGCGCTGGTGCCGCGCCGGAAGCGCTGAGATGGCCGGCGAACTTCCCGTGGTCCTGGTGCCGGGCATGCTGTGTGATGCGCAGTTGTGGGCGGAGGTGCGTCTCGGCCCGGGTTTCCGTGCGGTGCACGCGGCGATCGACTCCCCGTCGATCGCGGGGATGGCCGACCAGGTTCTTGCCGCGGTAGACGGTCCCTTCGCGCTGGCGGGCCTGAGCCTGGGCGCGATCGTCGGTTTCGAGGTGCTGCGCCGCGCCCCCGAGCGCGTGCTCGGATTCTGTGCGGTCTCGACCAACCCGCACGCTCCGACCGCCGCCCAGTACCGGTCCTGGCACGATATGGCATTCCGGACCCTGCGCGGTGAGTTCGGGACGGTCGTCCGCGAGACCATCGCACCCACCATGCTCGCCGGCCGGTTCCGCACCCCGGAGCGGATGGATCGCGTCGTGGCGATGGCGCACCGCGTGGGCCCGGACCGGTTCCAGAACCAGTTACGGGCCCAGGCCGACCGCATCGATTCGGTGCCGTCGCTGTCGGCCGTCGAATGCCCCGCGCTGGTCGTCTCGGCGGCCGAGGACGCGCTGTGCCGCTACGAATTCCACCGCGCCATCGCGGATGCGATTCCGGGGGCCCGCCTCGAGACGCTCGACGCGGCCGGTCACCTGTGTACCTGGGAAGTGCCACACCGAATTTCCGAACTCATGGGCGAATGGCTGCAGGCCGTCGCCGCATACCGAACCACCCGACAGGAGCCGACATGCCCGTAGTACTGAAGAAGCCGATCCCCGCCGAGGTGGTCCGCCAGGACCGATCCGATGTGAGCGAGCGGGTCTCCGCGATCCTGGAAGACATTCGCCTCGGCGGCGACGCCGCGGTACGCAAGTACTCCGAGCAGTTCGACAAGTGGAGCCCGGGATCGTTCCGGCTCTCGCGGACCCGGATCGAGGAGATCATCGCCACGCTGCCGGCGCAGGTGGTCGCGGATATCGAATTCGTCCAGCGCCAGGTGCGGACCTTCGCGCAGCATCAGCGTGATTCGCTCACCGATTTCGAGGTGGAAACACTGCCGGGTGTGTACCTGGGGCAGAAGCACATCCCGATCGACCGGGTCGGCGCGTACGTGCCGGGCGGCCGGTACCCGCTGACCGCGTCGGCGCATATGACCATCGTGACCGCGAAGGTCGCCGGGGTACCGAGCGTCGCGGCCTGTACCCCGCCCATCCGTGGTGAGATCCCCGCCGCGACCGTCGCCGCCATGCATCTGGCCGGCGCCGATGAAATCTACCTGCTGGGCGGGGTCCAGGCGATCGGCGCGCTGGCCCGCGGCACCGAAACCATCGACCGCGTCGACCTCCTCGCCGGCCCGGGGAACGCCTATGTCGCCGAGGCCAAACGGCAGCTCTTCGGGGAGGTCGGTATCGACCTCTTCGCCGGCCCCACCGAGATCCTGGTCATCGCCGACGACGCCGCCGATCCGTTCGTCGTGGCGGTCGATCTGCTCTCCCAGGCCGAACACGGCCCGGATTCGCCCGCGGTGCTGATCACCACGTCCGAGGCCCTCGGCCGGAAGGTGATCGAGCATATCGAGGCGCTGCTGCCGGATCTGCCCACCGCCGATTTCGCGGCGCCGGCCTGGCGCGATCACGGCGAGGTGCTCGTGGTCGACTCCCTCGACGAGGCGTACGCGCTCGCCGACACCTATGCGAGCGAGCATGTCGAGGTCCTCACCCGCGAGCCACGCGAAGCGCTCGCGAAGATGACCAACTACGGCGGTCTGTTCCTCGGCGAAGGCACCTGTGTTTCGTACGGCGACAAGGTGATCGGTACCAACCATGTGCTCCCGACCCGCGGCTCCGCGCGCTACACCGGTGGCCTGTGGGTCGGCAAATACCTGAAGACGGTGACCTACTCCGAGGTCGTGAACCGGGCCTCGAGCGCACAGCTGGGCGAGGTGTGCGGACGCGCCGCCCGCGTCGAACTGTTCGAGGGCCATGCGCGGTCCGGCGATGTGCGGGCCGCCAAGTACGCGGGCGCGGACCTGCCGTGGGCGCGGGACGTGTACGCCGGAGCGAACTCGTGAGCGGTGTGGCGCGGGCAGCCGCGCGCCGGGCGCCCGCGGGGTGCCGGCGATGAGCGATCTGGTTGCCGGCAACACCGGTGTGAACCGACCCGGGAACGATCCGGTGGCGGGGCGGACCGCGCTGGTCACCGGTGGCGGGAGCGGGCTCGGCGCCACTATCGCGCTGGCGCTGGCCGAGGCCGGGGCCCGGGTGATAGCGGTCGGGCGTGACCGGGCGAAACTCGACCGGGTCGTCGCGCGGTATCCGCAATCGATGCGCGCCGCGGTCTGCGATGTCGCGTCCCCGGAGTCGGTCTCGGAATTGGCCGCCGAGCTCACCGGCGAAGAGATATCGATCCTGGTCAACAACGCGGGCGTGCCGGGGCCGGTCGCCCCGCTCACCGAGATCGCGCCCGGCGATTGGGACGACGTTTTCGCGGTCAACGTGCGCGGGGTCTACCTGGTGTGCCGTGCGTTCGTACCCGCGATGGTCGACGCGGGCCGCGGCGACGTCATCAATCTCGCGTCGGTTTCGGGGAAGCGGCCGCTGGCCCGCCGGACCCCCTACTGCGCGTCGAAGATGGCGGTCATCGGGCTCACCACCACTCTCGCGGCCGAGGTCGGGCCGCTCGGGGTGAACGTGAACTCGCTGTCGCCCGGCCCGGTGGACAGTGCGCGGATGCACCGTAACTTCCGGCTGGAGGCCGAACGCACCGGAACCACCTACGAAGAGGCCGAACGTGCCTTCGTCTCACGGGCGGCGCTGGGTCGTATGGTCACCGAGGACGAGGTGGCCCGGGCGGTCCTGGCGATGCTCGCGATGCCCGGCCTCTGCGCCGCCGATATCGACCTCTCCGCCGGGATGGTGGCACGCTGATGGCCGCGCTGAAACAGCGCCTGGCCGCGGGGGAGCGGTTGCTCGGCGCGCTGGTCCGGATGCCCTCCGAAGAACTCGTCGAGATGCTGGGCGTGGCCGGTTTCGACTACGTTCTGATCGACTGCGAACACGGCCCCGCCGACCTGATCCCGCTGCGGCAGCACATCGCGGCGGCCCAGGTCCACGGTATGGAAGTGCTGGTCCGGGTGGGGCAGAACGAGCCCGCGCTGATCCAGCGGGTGCTCGATCACGGCGCGACCGGAATCGTCGTCCCGCATGTGGACGACGCCGCGCAGGCCGCTGCCGCGGTGCACGCCGCCCGCTACCCACCCGTGGGTGATCGGGGATTCGCCACCTACGGGCGGGCCGGCCGGTACGGCACCGCCTCGGCCGCGGACCATCTCGCGGCCGACGCGGCGGGCACGCTGGTCATCGCCATGATCGAATCGGAAGCGGGCTGCCGCAATGTCGGCGAGATCGCCGCCACGCCTGGGCTCGACGGCATCATGGCGGGGCCCGCCGACCTCGCGGTATCGATGGGCGCCGCGGGCCCCGCCGATCCCGCGGTGGTGGCCGCCCTGCAGAAGGTCCATACTGCCGTGGCCGGGCAGGGGCGCATCCGCCTGGTGATCGTCCCCGGCGCGGAACGGGCGCGGGCCGCTTTCGCGACCGGAAGCGAACTCGTGGTGATCAACCTCAGCCACGTGCTGATGGAAACCTTCGCGGAGTTGCGCGCGGTGCGGTGAACGCCGGGCCCGCCGACGCTCGACCAGCAGCGCCCGGGTGCTCAGGCGGGCCCTTGGACGGTGTATCCGTCGAAGAAGCGACCGCCGAAAATATTCAGTACCCGGGTGACGGTTTCGGCGATCGGTTCCACGTTTCCCCGGCTCACCGCGCGAACATCGCCGGCCAGTACTTTCGCGTACTCCGTGCCGATATCGCGGTCCAAGGACACGAGTTCCCGATGTAACCATTTGCCGGTTCCCGTCCAGCGGCCGTGCCCGGTGAGCAGCAGGTCGGCGGTGTCCCGCCACAGGTCGGTGGCGATCAGGAGCCGTTCGTCGTCGTCCGCGCAGCCCGCGAGATCGTCCAGCCGGTCGGTGAGCCCGTAGCGAGCCGACCGTAGTTCCTCGGCGGTGAGCGGATCCGGCCCGGCGGCCAATTGTGCCGCGCACAGTTCTTGCAGGTATTCGCCACTGCCGTCGCTGTCGAGTAGGACCAGCGAGCGGCCGATCAGCCGCAGGGTCGCCGGCCGCCTGGCCTTGCGGTCTTTCTCGAGGAAGTACCGCATCGCCTCTTCGGTGTGGACGAACAATTCGACCGGCCACCCCTGGTACCGCAGCGATTCGCGATACGGGGCGGGCGGGCCGTCGAGGAGCACGCTGATATCCAGATCCGAAGTGGGCGTCGCTGTTCCGAGCACGGTGCTGCCGCCCAGCCACGCCGCCCGTGCCCCGGGGAAGCGTTCACGGACCAGACTCCGCGCGATATCGAACCCGTCGATGCTCATCCCCCGATCCGATCGTGCTCGGCACCCCGGTGCAATAGTCACCACTACTTTCGCAGCGCGGATGGTTGTGTGTGTCAAGAGTATTCGGCGGTGACTCGATACAGCGCCGGGTAGGCAGTGGCGATCGTTTTCGCTTCGTCGACCGAGGCGAGGACCGTGGGATTCGCACCAGCTGCCTCGTAGGCTTCGACGCTGTCCCAATGGGCGATGTTGACGAGTTGGAACCGCGCGTCCGGCAGTATCGCCCGGTGCAGGCGCACGTCACGGAATCCGGGGGCCGTCCGCATGAGCTCGGCCCGGTCACGCCACTGTTCGACGAATTCGTCGATCCGCTCGGTGGGAAGTTCGATGGCATTGACGAAGGTAACCCCCTCGGCCCGCCGCGTTTCGTCCCCGACATGGGCAGGCAGCCGGGTCGTGCCGAGGGGCGTGGATTCTCGATCACCGTCGCGGTGCGCCGCCCAGCCGTCGCTGCGACGTGTGTGCTCGAGGACCTCTTCGGCGAGCACCGCGGCCTCGGCTCCGAAGAGCCGTTCGACAAGCCACAGTCCGAGGTCGATGCCGGAGGTGACCCCGCCCGAGGTCACCAGGTCGCCGTCGTCGACCACCCGGCCGCTCACGACGATCGCCCCTTGCCGCCGGAGATCGTTCGCGGCGATGTGGTGTGTCGTGCACCGTCGTCCGGTGGTGATCCCGGCCGCCGACAGCAGCAGTGTGCCGGTGCAGACCGCCGCGAGGATCAATCCAGGACGCCGGGCCGCGGTCAGCGCGCGCGGCAACACTCCACGGCGAATCTGTTCCTGGACGGGGGATCCGTCGCCGAAGCCGCCGCCGGGCACCACGATCAGATCGGCGCTGTCCGGGGACCACGGGGTGCGGATCGTGATCTCGAGACCTGCCGCGGTGGTAACGGTGCCGGTGCCGTCGGCCGTGACGAAGCTGTGCTGCACATCGTCCACGACGCCGAGCGCGGTGACCGGGCCGATGAAGTCCTGGTCTTCGGCGCCGTCGTAGAGCACCGTGTGTACGCGAAGAGTCATCGGATCCTCCTGGGGGAGTTGGGGTTACCTCCCGAGTATTTCGAGCTTCGGTCTGCCGTAACAGTGGCGCGATCGCCATAGTTACGTAAGATCTGGCCATGCATCCTGTCGCTGTACTGGCTGTTGACGGAGTCGTGGGTTTCGAATTGGCCATTCCGTGCCAGGTCTTCTCGCTCGCGCCCGGCTACCGCGTCCGGGTGTGTGCGCAACGGAAGAAGAACATGATCGCGACGGCCGCCGGGGAGGAAGTGTTCGCCTTCTCCTCGCGTTACGGGCTCGACGCCGCGTCCGACGCTCGGACGGTCATCGTCCCGGGCGCCGATCCCGATGCGGTGCCCGACCCGCGCGTCCTGCGAGCCGTACGGGCGGCGGCGGACCGCGGGGCACGAGTGGTCTCGATCTGCACCGGAGCCTTCGTGCTGGCGGCCGCGGGCCTGCTGGACGGCCGGAAAGCGACAACACACTGGATGCTCGCCGAGCATCTCGCGGCCCGGTACCCGGCCGTGACAGTGGACCCGTCGGTCCTGTTCATCGACGAAGGATCGATCCTCACCTCGGCGGGCGTCGCGGCGGGTCTCGACCTGTGCCTGCATATCGTGCGCCGCGACCACGGTGCGGCGGTGGCGAGCGAAATCGCCCGGCAAATCGTGATGCCACCCCAACGCGGAGGCGGGCAAGCACAGTTCATCGAGCGCCCCGCACCGGCCACGCGATCCGACGATCTCGGACCGACACTGCAATGGATGCAGGACAACCTCGCCACCCCGATGTCCTTGGCCGATATCGCCGCCGAGGCCTCGATGAGCGTTCGCAGCCTGTCGCGGCGATTCCGGGCGCATACGGGAACGACACCGGCGCAATGGCTGCTCGACCGCCGCCTCCACCGGGCCCGGGAACTGCTCGAAACGACCGCCGTCTCGGTCGAGAAGATCGCCGAAACAGCGGGTTTCGGGTCGATCGAAACCTTGCGGTATCACTTCGTCCGGCAGATCGGCACAACCCCCGCGGCATACCGTGCGACCTTCCGGACGAGTCCGCCCGCTTAGTCCCCGCCAAACACTGTCCGAGGTGTGGGATATGCGGTGGCTCCGTGGGAGCTACGGTGAGCAGAATGTGGCCATGCCGACGAATCCGGTGCTGACACGAGCGCAGGTCTTGTGGGAAGGGCTCGCCGCGGCACCGGTTTCCTTCTCGCCACAGCTCTTCGCCACGGGTGGTAGGCGTGTGGTCCCGGACGTTCCGCCACAGTGCGCACGACTCGGTGTAACCAAATTTGGCTAATGTGTCGGCGGCGGAGTACGCTCGGTTGCGGTAGCCAAATTTGGCTATGGAGGCGGAAGGGGTTCGATGAAGCCGGTACGACTTCTGGTCCTGGGGGCACTGCGCAGGCGCGGTCGCGCCCACGGCTATCAGATCCGCGCGGATCTGGAATCCTGGGGCGCACACGAATGGTCCACCGCCACATCGGGTTCGGTGTATCACGCCCTCAAGAGCATGGCCGGCCAGGGTTTGCTGACGGCGACGTCCGATGCGGATCCCTCGGTCGCCGGGGGCCCGCCGAGAATCGAATACGAGCTGACGGACAAGGGTGAGCAGGAGTATCTCGGTCTCCTGCGCCGGGCCTTGGCCGACCGTGAGCCGCGGCTGGATGTCCTGTGCGCAGCGGTGGGCCTGATCGAGGACCTACCCCGGGAGCAGGCCCTGCAGGTCCTGCGGACCCGAGCCGACGCGATGCGCGACTGGCGCATGAGCATCACCGCATATCTGCCCCCGGACACCGAGCTGGACGCCTGGGGCCCGGTAGGTGAGGTCATCTCGCTGTGGCTGGCGACCGCCGATACCGGCGCCCAGTGGACCCGGCGGCTGATCGATCGGCTGGAAGAGGGCGCTTTCAGTATGGCCGGCGAGCCCGGTTCCCCCACCCGTCAACCCGCAGCGTCGGCCGAGTAGCGGCCGCGAGCATCGGCGAAACCTTCCCTTCGAGACGGAGCACGGTCATGGCCCACGAGATCACCGTCCCGCTGCTTCCGTGCAGATCCATCGACGAGATCGTCGAGTTCTACACCATGCTCGGCTTCACCCAGACCTACTACCAAGTCCGCCCGAACCCGTGCGTGGGCCTGCAGCGAGAAGATTTCCAGCTGCAGTTCTTCGGTATGCCGGGCTTCGAGCCCGAAGACTCCTACGGCAGTTGTGTGGTCCTCGTGCCCGACACCCAGGAGCTCTTCGAGGCGTTCGCCGCAGGTATGCGCGCGGTCCACGGCAAGCTTCTGGTCTCCGGGATCCCGCGGATGACCCGTCCGCGGAAACGCAAGAATGCCGACAACCACTCCGGGTTCACGGTGGTCGACCCCGGCGGGAACTGGATCCGGATCTTCCGGTCGCCGGGTGCCGATGACGCGGATGCGCCCGCCGTCGGCAAGCTGGCCAAGGCGCTGGAGAACGCCGTCGTGCTCGACGACTCCAAGGGCGACACGCAGCAGGCGGTGAAGATTCTGGACGCCACGCTGGCCCGGGAACAGGGTGGGGCACCGGCCGTCGAACTGGTCGAGGCGCTGGCCTACCGCGCCGAACTCGCCCTCCGCGCCGACGACACCACCGCCGCGGTCGATGCCCTCACCCGCGCCCGCGCCGTCCCCCTCACCGAAGCCGAACGCAGCGAACTCGCCACACACTTGGCGGGCCTCGAAGACCTGGAAGCGGTCGTCGGCTCGCGCCTCAGAAGATGACGAGGCGTCCACCCGGCCAGCACCCAGAAACGGTCATCGCTATGTCAAGTAAGACGCGGATTGTCGGCATGAGCTTGCATAAGCATGCCGTTCTCGGGGTTTGACCGGGTGGCGGTGGAAGGCGACCTGCCGGTTTCGCCGAAGGTTCGTCGGTAGGCGCCGGGTGTGGTGCCCAGTTGTGTCCGGAAGTGGCGGCGCAGGTTGACTGCCGAGGCCAGTCCGACCCGGCGTGCGATGGTTTCCACGGGAAGGCCGGTCTGTTCCAGCAGTACTCGGGCGGCATCGAGGCGCTGGCGGAGCAGCCATTGTCCGGGGCTGGTGCCGAGTTGTTCGGTGAACCGCCTGGCGAGGGTGCGGGTCGATAGCCCCGCTCGTTGGGCGAGCCGGTCGACGGTCAGTTCGGTGCCGAGCCGGGAGGTCGCCCATTGCAGCAGGGGCGCCAACGATTCGTCTGCTCCGGCCGGCGCGGGCCGGGTGGCGTACTGGAGCTGGCTGCCGTCCCGGTGCGGCGGCAGGACCATGTTCCTGGCGATCCGGGCGGCGTATGCCGCGCCGTGGTCGGAGCGCACGAGGTGCAGGCACAGGTCGATGCCTGCTCCGGTTCCGGCGCTGGTCGCCACGTCGCCGTGGTCCACGTAGAGCACGTCCTGGTCGACCTGCACTTCGGGGAAGGTTGCGGCGAGTCGGGCGGCATCGCGCCAATGGGTGGTGGCGCGGCGGCCGTCGAGTAATCCCGCTCCGGCGAGGACGAACGCCCCCGTGCAGATGGCGACGATCCTGGCCCCGCGCCAGTGGGCATCCCGGAGTGCCGCCGTGACGGCGGGCGACACCGGTGCGGCGGGTGGATGCCAGCCGGGGACGATCACGGTGTCTGCTTCCTGCAGGGCCGTCAGTCCGGCGTCGATGAGCATGACGTAGCCGGCGGTGGTCGGCAGGGGGCCGGGGTGCTCGGCGCAGACCCGGAAGCTGTAGTACGACGGCACGTCCGGTCGCACCGTGCCGAAAACCTCGGCGGCACAGGCGAGTTCGAAGGGTGACTGGGGTGGGTTGAGCAGAGCTACCACCCGATGACGGGTCATGGCAGAAATATACCCAATGATGTCTTTCTGGACTCTCGTCCGCGACGCGAAATCCGGTCAGAGTGATCCCATGAGTGAAATCGCTGACCCCGAAGTGTGGCGGACCTCGGTCCAGGTGGACGGTGAAACAGCCAGCTATCTGACGGCGGGACGGGAGGGTCCGGCCGTGTTGTTGCTGCACGGGACATATTGGAGCCGGGTGTGGCTTCCGGTGCTGGCGCGCCTCGCGGACGCGGGCCTGCGGCCCGTCGCGGTCGATTTCCCCGGCATGGGGCGATCGGGTGGCGAGCTCACTCCGGAAACGGCCGCGGTCCCCGCTCTCGCGGAGTGGACGGTGCGGTTCGCCGCCGCGCTCGGGCTCAACGGGCCGCTCGCGGTGGCAGGTCATGACATCGGCGGTGCCGTCGCCGAGCATCTACTCGTCCATGAACTGATGGCGGTGTCCAGGCTGGCCCTGGTGAACTCGGTTGCCTACGATTCCTGGCCCGCGCCGCACGTGGCGCGGTTCCGGGACCCGGCAGTCGCCGCGGCGACCACCGGCGACGAATTTCTCGCCGCCCGCCGCCGGGCCGTGACCGAAGCGCTGGCCGGTGCCGCCACCGAGCAGTTGATCACCGACTATCTGGATCCGTGGACCGATTCGCGGGTCCGCCGCTCCTGGATGGCCATGGCGAGCGCAGCCGACAGCCGCTACACCCTGGATCTCATGCCCGCCCTGCGGCGGTCCACGACGCCCAAACTACTGATCTGGGGCGAGGACGACAGCTTCGAGAAAGTCGGGTACGCCGAGAAGTTCGCCGCGGAGATCCCGCACACCACACTCATCCGTATCCCCGACGCGGACCACATCCCCACCGAGAACGCACCCGACCAGGTTGCCCGAGCCCTCATCGATTTCTGCACCGCGTAGCGAAGTGCTACTCGGTACTCACGGTACGCGCCCCACGACCGCCGACCGTGCACAGCCACAGTTTGGGCGGCCGAGCTGAACTCGGCATCGATTAATTACGGTACGTACCGTATCGTAATCATATGACGATCAGCGCGTGGCCCGATTCCCTCGACGTAGTGCAGGTCAGGTTCGCCCGACCGACTGATCGCCTCGAGGAGGTGATCCGGTTCTATGTGGACGGGCTCGGGTTGAACGAGCTGTACCGTTTCGAGAACCATGCGGGGTACGACGGTGTGATGCTGGGACTTCCTGGCACGGACTATCACCTCGAATTCACCACCCACGCCGACGGAAGTCCGGGTGAGGCGCCGAGCAACGACAATCTGCTGGTGCTGTATTTCTCCTCGGAAGCGCGCATGTACGAAACGGTGGAGCGGCTGGGGGAGTTCGGGGTCGAACCGGTCGCGACCGAGAATCCGTTCTGGGCGGCGAACGGGGCGATCGCCTTCCCGGACCCGGACGGATGGCAGGTGGTTCTCATGCCGCGGCCGGTGTTCTGATGGCAGGCCGAAACCGGGACGAGCGAATCGATACCACCGTGCTCGCCGCGGCGCGCGCCGTACTCGATGCCGAGGGGTATGCGCGGATGACCATCGGCCGGGTCGCAACCGAATCGGGTGTCCACCGCCCCGCGATCTATCGGCGATGGCCGTCCAAACGCCACCTGGTGGTCGATATCGTCGCCGATCTGCTCGGGCTCGAACCGACGGCGGATACCGGTGATCTCCGCGCGGATCTCGTGGCGTCCATGCGGGAACTGGTGGTGGCAGTGCGTGATACCTCGCTGGGCCGGGTACTGCCCGCACTCGTGGCCGACCTCTCCGCCGACCCGGAACTCCGTGAACAGTTGTGGTCCAGAGTGTTCGGCCCACGTCGTGAGACGACGGCGCGTGCGCTGGAATCGGCGATAGAACGGGGCGAGGTCGACCCGGAGATCGATATCGGATTCGTGCTCGACGCGGTGGCCGCGCCGATCTATTTCCGCGCCCTGTTTCGCCACTTGCCGCTGCCGGATTCCCTGGCCGAGCAATCGGTCGATGCGGTACTGGCGGCTATCCGGCGTAAGCCGTAACCCTTTCGCCGATCTGCGCCGGATCCAATCGGCTCTGTGGTAGCTGGGCAACCGGACCCTACCCGGTCGGCTTGCGGGCGGGCCGGGTGCCTTCTCGATGGGGGGACTCGGCCGACACGAGAAGGCGTGCCCTGATGCGCGAAGTACGACGAGATAGCGGCAGTGCCTATGGCCGCACCGAATTTCGATCCGATCCGCGGCTCTGCCCAGGTGGTTGCATCCCGGCGGAATAATCGCTGCCGAGGGCGCCGCCCGGCCGCCACAATGGGCCGGTGCGGGTGATTGTCGGAGCTGATTCGGGAGTTCGGTATGGGCATGTACATCTCGGTCTACATTGCGGACTGGGTGCGGCTGGCCCAGGAGATCGAGCGCTATCGACGGCCCCGCTCTTATCGGCTGGGCGTCGGGTACTTCGATCCGGAGCCGCCTTTCGATCTCCTGGTCGATGAGAGCTATCCCTTGTGGGGCGACACGGATTCCGACGGCCTGAGCCTGCACCCCGACGGGTGGATGGCCCGCTTCGACTGGGGGCTCGAAAAGGACACCGTCCACCTGGAATTCGAGCACATCTGGACGGACACCTACCACTGGGTCCAGGACGAAGAGGCGTGCGGGGAGCGGGGATCGCCGGATGTATACAGCTGCGAGGCGGGTGCGCAGGTGATCGAGGATCTGCCCGGCTTCCTCCGATTGGTCGAGGACGTGCACGACTTCCTCGATACAGACGGATCGGAGCCCGAGCCGGCGCGGTGGCGTGAACTCTCCGGCGCCATCGGTGGTGGCGGGTTGTATTACCTGTCCTCGCCCGCCAGGGTCGCCGATCGGGCGCAGGCGTGGTCCCGGATCTCGGGGCGCCTGGAGGAATTGCGTCCATTCGTCGAGCTGCACCTGGCCGGGAATTACCGCATCACGGAGTATTCGCAGTTCGTAGCGCGGATGCGTAAGTGGGCGCGGGTGATCGAGTTGGCGCACGGGCGCGGGTGGGGTATGGGATTCCGATACACGTGAACGGGTGACCTGCACGGCCGCGAGAGGCCGGCGCCGCAGGCCGACCGAGACCTCATATCGGCCCCCGGCAAGATTCCGAGCCGGATCTCCGTGCTGGTGATCAGCCCATGCTGCGGGGTCGACGGACGGCGGAGATGAGGTTGAGAAGTATGCGGAGAAAAGTCACGCTGAGCCGCCGGCGACGGATTGTCCGATGGCGGGCGGTTTCCGTCGCTTCGGGCAGGGGCGTAGTTCAGGGTCCCGGTAGTAACCGCCGAAGGATCAACGGATATGGCGTCGCTGCTGGTCAGCATCGCCGTTCGGGGCCGGGGCCAAGGATCGGGGTCAGCTCGCGCATGGCCGGACACAGAGGGAGTTGATCAGCTGCGCCAGTTCCGCTCTTACCACAGCTCAGCAGAGTAGCCACGCGATGCTGGAGGACACGACCCAGTTTCGACCACGATCACAGATCCTCCACGTGTGGCGGCCGACCGGTTCCGCTGTCCGCAGCGTCGCAGGCCGGGCGCCGCTGCGGATTCGCTCCCGTCGACGCGCCCTACGGTCGCGTGGCTGTGAACACCTCCAGCGCCACCGGTTCGGTGAACCGTCCGCTCGGATCGATCGCGTGCAGTTCCTCAACGACGGCGTTTTCGAATGCCGCCCGCCGGTCGCCCAGCGCTCGAGGAAGCGGCAGCGATGTCGAGTACAGGTAACCGATGGCCTGTTCGACCGTCCAGACACGCTCGAATCGGTAAATCCGCCGATCAACACTGCGGAACTGCGACCGGCTCAATATTTCCTCGTGTGGCAGATGTTCTGCGTCGTCCGCACGACCAGACGGCGGGACCGGCGCCGCGAAGTCCGGCGGCAGATACCGAGCCTGGATCCTGGCGATCGCCTCCTGCCAGAGGGTCACCGGCCGCACAAGACAACTGTCGTTGGCGATC
>NZ_JARWPM010000091.1 GCF_029869215.1 Nocardia carnea | reverse complement strand
CGCCGCGCCCCGGGCCCCCGGGGGCGCCACCCCCCCCAATCGGGGGCCCCCGCCGGGGCGGCCCGCCGCGGGGGCGGCCGCACTGGCCGAGGCCGTCCGCAACAGTTTGCGCCATGCCGGGGTCCCGGCCCGCCGGGTGCGGCGCGAGGTGACCGTGACGGTCGGCGCGGGCGGATTACTGGTCGTATTACGGGACGACGGGAAAGGTTTCGACCGGGCCGCGGTGCCGCCCGACCGGCTGGGGATCGCGGCGAGCATCCTGGGCCGGATGCGCCAACTGCCCGGCGGGGCCGGATTCGTCGAATCGGCACCCGGCCACGGGACGACGGTCACCCTGATGTGGGGTAGCGCCGGCGGTGCGGACGGCACCGATGCCGTCGCTGAGGGCGAGAGTACCCGCGGCACAGTGCCGGACGCGGTCGCGGTGACACAACGCCGGAGGTGGTTGTGGTGATCCAGCGCGATACCGAATTCGAACTGCGGTCCCTGCTCGGTATGCGCGGCCGCTCGGGGTGGGTTTTCCAGGTGGGGCTCGCCGTCACCATCACGCTGTACACGACTCCGCTGGCCGGCAGTGTTCCGCTCGCGCAGTTGCTCGTGGCGCTGGTGGCGATGCTCGGTGCGGGCGTACTACTCGTGGTGTGTCCCGGTGATCCGCTGCCGTGGCCGGCCACCGCCGCGGTGCTCACGGCCGGACCGGTGGCCGTGCTGGCGGCCCATCTGAACTTCGCGGAGGGCGCGCCCCGCCAGCCGTGGACGGCCTGCGCCGCGTCCTTCGTGCTGGCAGCTCTGGCCGTGCGGGGCCGGATCGCCGCGGCGTGGACGGGGGCGCTCGCGGTGGCGCTCACCCTCGGCTTCGTGGCCGGGGTGCTGGATATCTCGGTCGGCTCGCTGTTCGTGATGATCCTGCCCGTGGCCTGCCTGGCGGGGGCCACTGTCTGCGCGCTGATCCTGCGGCCGACCCAACGGTCGCTGCGTCTGTTGCACGACGATGCCGCTATGCGCGCCGCCGCGGCGGCGACCATGGCGGCCGAGCGGTCCGAGCGGGTCCGGCAGTTGAACCGTTTGGACGAGCTGGCCCGCCCGATGCTGGAACGGATCGCCCGCGGCGGGGAGCTGTCCGCGGCCGAACAGGAGCAGTGCCGCCTGCTCGAGGCCGAGCTGCGCGATGGTCTGCGGGCGCCGCAGCTGATCACCGACCAGCTCAACGCGGCGGCGCGCGGCGCGCGGTCGCGCGGGGTGGAGGTGCTGCTGCTCGACGACGGCGGCTTCACCGGAGTCGCGGCGGCCTTGCGGGACCGCGTGCTCGAGCTCGCGGTGCGCGAACTGGACGCCGCGAACGCGGGCGCGGTCACCGTCCGGGTACTGCCGGTGGGCCGGCGGAATCTGGCGACCATCCTGGCGAGCGCGCCCGGTGGGGACCGCCGCACCGAGATCGACCGGACCGGTGCGGTCCTGGTCTCGACCTGATCAGGGTGTGTCGTCGCGTTTGCCGCTGCCGTAGCCGCCGCGCATCTGGTCGCGTAGCGCACCGGACACCACACCGGCCATCCAGGAGTTCAGGGATTGCCCGCTCTGCGCGGCGGCTTCCTCGGCGCGGGACTTCACCTGTTCGACCAGGCGCAGGGTCACCCGGCTGATATCGCCGGTCATTTCCTCGAAGCTGGGGTTGTCGCCGGCCGGGTTCCGGTGCACTTCGACGGTGGCCTCGTCGTCGTGCAGCGAAACGCGCACGGTGCGGTCGCCGAGTTCGGTGGACACGGTGTCGGCGAGTTCGGTGAGCGCGGCCAGCAGGGTCAGCCGGGCCGAGTTCTCCACCGCCTTGGCGAGCGCCTCCGCCGTGGCCTGCGTTTTCTCGTCGCCGAGGGCGGCCGCGGCGACGAGATCGTCGCGGATCCGGGCGGTGTATCGAGTCAAATCCATGACATCAGTGTGACGCCGATTGTGATGTCATACAAGCGTGAGTTTGCCGTCGTCGCGATGCTCGTATGGTGTCACCACCGGGCCCGGCGGCTCAGAACACAGACGAGGGTGTCGAGGGTGGCCCGGTGACCGGGTAGCCTTTCTGACCATGACGAACGGTGAATCGACGCCTCCGGTGTTGAGCGCGTCCGGCACGGTCGGTGTCGCGATGGTGACCCCCTTCAGCGCCGAGGGCAAGCTCGACATAGACACCGGCGTCGCCCTTGCGCACCGTCTGGTCGACCGGGGTGTCGACCTGCTCGCGATTTCCGGTACCACCGGCGAATCGCCGACCACCACCGAATCGGAGAAGGCGGATCTGCTGCGCGCGGTGGTGGACGCGGTGGGTAACCGGGCCACCGTGATCGCCGGTGCCGGTACCTACGACACCGCGCATTCGATCGAACTCGCCCGCAATGCCCAGCGCGCGGGCGCCCACGGCCTGCTGGTGGTGACCCCCTACTATTCGCGGCCCACCCAGGAGGGCCTATTCGCGCATTTCACCGCCGTCGCCGACGCCACCGATCTGCCGGTGACCCTCTACGACATTCCGCCCAGATCGGTTGTCCCGATCGCCTCGGATACGATTCGCCGGCTCGCCGAACACCCGCGGATCGTCGCGGTCAAGGACGCCAAGGGCGATCTGAACGCCGGTGCCGCGCTGATCGCCGAAACCGATCTCGCCTTCTATTCCGGCGACGATATGTTGAATCTGCCGTGGCTGGCCATGGGTGCTGTCGGCTTCATCAGTGTGATCGGCCATCTGGTGCCGGAGCGGCTGCGGGAGATGGTGGACGCGTTCACCGCCGGGGATGTGGTGCGCGCGCGTGATATCAACACGAGCCTGCTGTGGCTCAATGCCGCCATGGCCCGGCTCGGCGGGGTGGCGATGACGAAAGGTGGTCTCCGGTTGCTCGGTGTGGATGTGGGCGAACCGCGCTTGCCGCAGATAATGCCCAGCCCCGAACAACTCGAGGATCTGGCCGCGGATCTGCGGGCGGCCGGGGTGCTCGAATGACCGAACCCGCCGCACGCCGCCCCCGTCGCACCGCGCGCCGGGAGGCCGGGCCCGCCGAGCCGTCGCCGGCCCCGCAGCCCGAGCCTGCCCCCGCCCCGCAGCAGACGGAAACCGCGGCGGCCTCCGCCGAGCGCGAACCCGAGATCGTGCGCGCGCGGGAACAGGAACGGCTGGCTCCCGAACCGGAAACCACGGCGGCCCGGCCGGAAACGGCACCCGAGGCCCGCAGCTCGCGGGACCGGTCGCGCCGGGGTAAAGGCCGCCAAACCGGGCGCGGGCGCGGCGATTCCGCCCGTTCCGTCCCGCCGGTACCCCCGGAGACCGCCGCGCAGGACCGCCTGCCGTTGCCGCCGAAGCTGCCCCGCCAGGGCCTGCGGGTCTTCGCGCTCGGCGGTATCGGGGAGATCGGCCGCAATATGACGGTGTTCGAATACGGCGGCAAACTGCTGATCGTCGACTGCGGTGTGCTGTTCCCCGAAGACCAGCAGCCCGGTGTCGATCTGATCCTGCCCGACTTCCGGCCGATCGAGGACCGGATGGCCGATGTGGCGGCGGTGGTGCTGACCCACGGGCACGAGGACCATATCGGCGCCGTGCCGTTCCTGCTGCGCCTGCGGCCCGATATCCCGGTGGTGGGCTCGAAGTTCACCCTCGCCCTGGTCGCCGCGAAATGCCGGGAGCACCGGTTGCATCCGCGGCTGGTCGAGGTCACCGAGGGGGAACACACCGAGCACGGGCCGTTCGACTGCGAGTATTTCGCGGTCAACCACTCCATCCCCGACGCCCTCGCGGTGGCCATCCGCACTCCCGCCGGAACGGTGCTGCACACCGGCGACATCAAGCTCGACCAACTGCCGCTCGACGGCCGGCTCACCGATCTCGCCGGTTTCTCTCGCCTCGGCGACGAGGGCGTGGACTTGTTCCTGGTCGATTCGACCAACGCCGAGGTGCCCGGATTCGTGACACCCGAGCGGGAGATCGGTGGTGTCCTCGACACGGTGATCGGCAAGGCGCGCAATCGGGTGATCGTGGCATCCTTCGCCAGCCATGTGCACCGGATCCAGCAGGTCGTGGACGTGGCCCAGAAGTACGGCCGCCGGATCTGCTTCGTCGGCCGGTCGATGGTGCGCAATATGCAGATCGCGCAGGACCTCGGCTACCTGACGGTGCCGGACGGGGTCGTGGTCGATCTCGATCAGGCCGCCACGCTGCCGCCGGACAAACTGGTGCTCATCTCCACCGGCTCCCAGGGCGAACCGCTGTCGGCGCTGTCGCGGATGGCGCGTGGCGACCACCGCCAGATCCATATCCGGCCCGACGATCTGGTCGTTCTGGCCTCCTCGCTGATTCCGGGTAACGAGAATTCGGTGTTCACCGTGGTCAACGGCCTGGCCCGGCTCGGTGCCACCGTGATCACCCAGCAGAACGCGAAAGTGCATGTCTCCGGGCATGCTTCGGCCGGTGAGCTGCTGTACCTGTACAACGCGGTGCGGCCCACCAATGCCATGCCGGTGCACGGGGAGTGGCGGCATCTGCGCGCCAA
This sequence comes from Nocardia carnea, assembly GCF_029869215.1. Taxonomy (GTDB): domain Bacteria; phylum Actinomycetota; class Actinomycetes; order Mycobacteriales; family Mycobacteriaceae; genus Nocardia; species Nocardia carnea_B. Next base: position 662 of record NZ_JARWPM010000091.1, on the reverse strand, counting down.
TGCCGCGCTGGCGGTCGCCACGGGTGTGCCCGAGGAGCGGGTCGTGCTGGCCGAGGACGGTGTGGTGGTGGATCTGGTCGACGGGATCGCCTCGATCGTCGGCCGGGTTCCGGTGGGGCACGTCTATGTCGACGGCCTGTCGGTGGGTGATGTCGGCGAATCCACGCTGTCGGACCGGCTGGTGCTCGGTGAGGGCGGTTTCATCGCCATCACCGTCGCTGTCGATGCGACCACCGGTAAAGCGGTGAGTACGCCCGAGGTGAGTGGTCGTGGTTTCTCCGACGACCCGACCGCACTGGCCGAGGCCGCCGAACTGGTGGAAGCCGAACTGCTGCGGCTGGCCGGGGAGGGTGTCACCGATACCCATCGGATCGCTCAGGCCGTCCGGCGGATCGTGGGCCGCTGGGTCGCCGATACCTACCGGCGCCGGCCGATGATCGTGCCCACCGTGCTGGGCGTCTGACTTCCCGGACTCGGGCGCGGGAAGCAGAAAACCGGGCCCGGGGCGGGGGGCCCCGGGGGGGTTTAACGGGGGGGGGGGGGGGGGGGGGTGGGGGGCGGGGGCCGGGGGGGGGGGAGACGCCCGGGCCGGGGGGGCGGGGGAGGGCCGGGGGGGGGGGGGGGGCCGGGGGCGGGGGGGGGTTTTTGCCCCCCTTGGCCCC
>NZ_JARWPM010000090.1 GCF_029869215.1 Nocardia carnea | reverse complement strand
GAACGTGGGGGGGGGGGGGCCGGCGCGGACGGGGGTGGGGGGCGGGGCCCGGGGGGGGGGAGCCCCCGCCCCCCCCCCCCCCCGGGCCGCGGCCCCCCCCCCCCCCCCCCCCCCCCCCCCCCCCCCCCCCCCCCGGGGCCCCCCCCCCACCACGGGCCTGGTACGACGGGGCGCCTTGGGGGGGCCGGGCCGGGGGGGAGTCCAGGCCGAGTGGGGCCCGGGGCCGAGTGGGGGTCCGGTTTGCGGCGGCGCGACTCGGCGGAGGGCCGAAAGGGGACAGAATTGCATGTCGGGTCGGCTGTGATCCGATCGCAAAGAGTGCCCCAGTGGCGGCGCCGAGTCATACCCGGCCCTCGGAGGTCAGGGACCAATGGGGGCCGAACCCGCGCGCCGGAGGCGAGCCGATCGGCACAGTAAAGTTCAGCTGTGGTTTCGACGGAGTCCGAGGATGCTGTGCTGGATCGCCGTACTCGTTTGCTGGCGGCGGCGGCGATCACGCTCGGCCGGCTGTCCGATGTGCTGACGCCGCTGGGGGAGTTGTTCGCGGCGCGGGGGTTCCATCTGTATCTGGTGGGGGGCAGTGTGCGGGACGCGATTCTCGGGCGGCTCGGGACCGATCTGGATTTCACCACCGACGCCCGCCCCGAGCAGGTGCAGGAGCTGCTGAACGGCTGGGCGGATCAGTTGTGGGATACCGGCGGCCTGGCGTTCGGGACGGTGAGTGCGGCCAAGAGCGGCCAGCAGCTGGAGATCACCACTTTCCGCAGCGACACCTACGACCGGGTGTCGCGGAATCCGCAGGTCAGTTTCGGCGACAGTCTGGAAGGCGATCTCGTTCGCCGCGATTTCACGGTCAATGCCATGGCGGTGAAGATCGCGGCCGATGGCGCGCTGGAATTCGTGGATCCGCTGAACGGCATGGAGGCACTGCTCGCGGGGGAACTGGATACGCCGGCCGCCCCCGAGGATTCGTTCGGCGATGATCCGCTCCGCATGCTGCGCGCGGCGCGTTTCGTTTCCCAGCTCGGCTTCCGGGCACATCCGCGGGTGCGGACCGCGATCGAGAAAATGGCGCCGGAGATCGATCGGATCACCGCGGAGCGGGTCCGGACCGAACTGGACAAGCTGATCGGTGGCGACTACCCGATCGACGGCATCAACATGATGTGCGAAACCGGGCTGGCGCAGCGGGTGCTGCCCGAGGTGCCGGCCATGAAACTGGAGATCGACGAGCATCATCAGCACAAGGATGTGTACTGGCATTCGCTGACCGTGCTGGAGCAGGCGATCGACCAGGAAGAAGGCGATCCCGACCTGGTGCTGCGCTGGGCGGCGCTGCTGCACGATATCGGCAAACCGGATACCAAACGCAACGAACCCGGCGGCGGGGTCAGCTTCCACCATCACGAGGTCGTGGGCGCGAAAATGGTGCGCAAGCGGATGCGTGCGCTGAAGTATCCGAAGCAGTTCACCGAGGATGTGGCGCGGCTGGTCTTCCTGCATCTGCGGTTCCACGGCTACGGGAAGGGGCAGTGGACCGATTCGGCGGTCCGCCGCTATGTCACCGACGCCGGCGACCTGCTGCCGCGGTTGCACAAATTGGTCCGCGCGGATTGCACGACCCGCAACAAACGGCGGGCCGCCGCGCTGCGCGCCACCTACGACGATCTCGAGGCCCGGATCGCCCGGTTGCAGGAGCAGGAGGATCTGGCGCGGGTCCGGCCGGATCTGGACGGTAACGCGATCATGGAGCTGCTGGGTCTGCCGCCCGGGCCAGAGGTGGGCCGCGCTTGGCGTCATCTGAAGGAACTGCGCTTGGACCGTGGGCCGCTGACCCGCGCGGAGGCCGAGGAAGCGTTGCTCGAATGGTGGCAGTCGCAGCAGTGAACGGCCCGGTCAGAACACGATCAGGGTGGTTCCGGCGACAATGGCCGAACGGATCTGCGCGAGGTCGAACGACCCGCTGACCGGCGATACCTCGATGCGGAACCGCACCCGTTCGCCGTCACGAACCGCCCGCCGGACCCGGGCGCCGCGCGGTAGGTCGGGGATGGTGATCGGGCTGGTGGTGCGCCAGCGCCGCGGTACCGGCATACCGAACCAGGTGGCCCGGCGCACATCGAGTGTCAGCACATCGTCGGTGATCGCGGCGTCCAGTTCGGCGCTGACCCGGCGCCGCCGGTGCACCGCGCGGACGAGCCCCGAATCGGTGATCGACAGGTCCCAATCGCGCTGCCGGTCCGCCAGCCGTCCGAGCAGCGCCCGCACGGTGACGGTGCCGTCGATATCGATCCGCTGGGCCCGGACCCGGGTCGGTACGCCCGGTACCAGCCGGACCTCATGGGCGATCACGGTGACCTCGGCGACCGCCAGGCCGTCCCAGTCCAGGTCCCGCAGCACCGCCTTGGTCTGGAAATGCGCGCCGCGCCGCCGGACCTTCAGGAGGTCCAGGGTGCCGGTCAACTGATGGTCGAGCAGGGTGACACTGATCCGGTGGCCACCGAACCGGCTCAGGATGCCTTCGCTGAGGACCGTGAGCAGGGTGTCGGGTAGTAGTGCGGTGACAGTGCCGGCGCCGAGATCGGCCACCGGTTCCATCCAGGCGGTGGTATAGCTGATCCACTGTTCCAGCCAGGACTGCTCGAACAGTCGTTTGCCGAGGTCGACCGCCCACAGTGGGGAGAACGGGGAAGCCGAGCGGGGGTCGGGTTGCGCCGCCATGATCAGCTCCGAGGGTACTTGGCGGACGTCCCCGGCAACTACAGGTAGTCGCCGGGGTCACGCCCGCGTCGGGCGCCGGCGAGAAGTGATCCGCGTCCGACCGGGCGGCACGGAAAGTCATCGGAGTGTGTCGATGATGAATGCGCGCCGTGGCTGTCCGGTTCCGGTAGGTTCAACGCCGACAACGGGTCTGGACAGGAGATGTGTTCCTGCGCGACGCCCCGGCGGCGCAGGTGCGAGGCTGCTCGGTCCCGGTGCCGCGCTCTGCGCGACACCACACCGTTCCGGAACCGAGACGGACCCCGAACCGAGGAAGGTGACCCATCCGCACGCTGTGCCGCTCCGCCGGTCCGGAACAGGGTCGGCCCAGGCCGTCGAGTCGGGTCGGGGTGGATGCGGTACGGGCCTTCGCTGTCCTGTGCTCGGGGCTCGTACTCGCCGGGTACTCCGTGGTGCCCGCGCAGGCCGCGCCGCATCCGTGGGCACCGCCGCCGGTGAACAGCTGCGGTGAGGTCGGGTTCGATCCGCTGGACCGGGCACCCGACCCGTCCGCGCCGCCTCCGCCGCCGATCCCCGTGCCGCCGCAGATCGATATTCCGATTCCGGTGCCGCAGCTCACGCCGGTGCCGGTACCCGATCCACCGCACGACAACACCCGGATCGTTCCGGAGCCCTTGCCCGCCGACCCATGCCGTAATCCCTGCCCGGATATCCGCGACACCCCGAAACCGGAGCCGCCGGGCCAGGACGAACCAGCGCCCGCGGACCCACCGGAGAGCGGTTCCGGAAACGGTTCGGCCACCGGTTCGGCGGCCGGCAGCAGCTCGGGTAGCGGTTCGGGTTCCGGGGATCCGGTGAAACTGCCGAAAATCCAGATCAAACCGGAGATCGAACCCATTCCTATCCCGGTCCCCGGCGGGCCGGGTGAACCACCGCAACCCGCCCCGCCGCCGGTGGTACACCCGGCGGAACCCCGGCCGGTGGCCGCCGCCCCCGCCCCCCCCCGGGGGGGGGCGGGGGGGGGTGGGGCTTCGCGCGGTGGGGTTCGGTGCGGGGGTTGTGTGGGTCGGGGCGCGGGCGGGGTGGGCGGGGGGGGTGGTGGGGGGGGGGTGGTTCGTCGGTCTGGGGCGTGGGGGTGGGGTGGGGGGGGGGGGGG
>NZ_JARWPM010000089.1 GCF_029869215.1 Nocardia carnea | reverse complement strand
ATGAGGACGATTGCCGGCATGGTCGTGTGTACGAAGGGGGGGCGCGCCACACCCACCAACTTGAGCCGCAACCAGCCGGAAATCCGAGGAATCCCGGGCCCGCCGATCTCCATCCCCCCCCCCACACCCACCCCGCCCGTGGCCTCACCACCCGCCCCCGGGCCGGCGCGGTCATGCTGCCCGGCACCATCACCTGGCAGGTGGTGGTGCCGGCGCGCGGCCGCTGGGATACCGAGATCCTCGCCCAGCCGGTGCTTTCGCACCGCAGGGTGCAGATGGCTTTCGGGGACGACGAGGACAGCCCGATCAGCCGGCTCAAGGCCTGGCGGGCCACCGCCACCGATCTCACGGCCACCGATCCGGCGTTGTCGGAGATCCTGCAACGCACCGAAAGCGATCTGGGCGCCCTGCGTATCGACGGCAGCACCGACGGCGCCCCCGCCTATGTCGCCGCCGGCGCACCTTGGTTCATGGCGCTGTTCGGCCGCGACAGCCTGCTCACCTCCTGGATGGCGCTGCCCCTGGATTCGGCACTGGCGGTCGGCACGCTGCGGCGGCTGGCGGATCTGCAGGGCACGAAGGTCAATCCGATCACCGAGGAGGAACCCGGCCGCATCATGCACGAGATGCGGCACGGCCCGGCCAGCGGCCAGGTGCTCGGCGGCACCGTGTACTACGGGTCGGTCGACGCGACACCGCTGTTCGTCATGCTGCTGGCCGAATGCTGGCGCTGGGGCGCCGGCGACGCGGTGGTCCGGGAATTGCTGCCGGCCGCCGATGCCGCACTGGCCTGGATCGATGAATACGGTGACGCCGACGGCGATGGATTCGTCGAGTACCGCCGCAAAACCGATCGCGGACTGAGCAATCAGGGCTGGAAGGACAGCTTCGACGCCATCAACGACGCGACCGGGCATCTGGCCGAACCGTCCATCGCGCTGTGTGAGGTCCAGGGCTACGTGTACGCGGCGCGCCGGGCCCGCGCTCAGCTCGCGGAGTACTTCGGCGATACCGGGACCGCGCAGCGGCTGCGCGAACAGGCAGAGAATCTCAAGGACCGGTTCGACGAGGCTTTCTGGGTGGCCAAGAACGGCTGGTACGCGGTGGCCCTCGACGGCCAGAAGAACCAGGTCGACGCCCTGACCAGTAATGCCGCGCAATGCCTGTGGACCGGGATCGTCTCCGACGAACGCGCCGCCGAACTGGTCGAACGGCTCGCCGATATGTCCATGGACAGCGGTTTCGGGTTGCGCACCCTGGCCTCCACCATGGGCGCGTTCAACCCGATGAGTTACCACAACGGGTCGGTATGGCCGCACGACACCGCCATCGCCGTGGCCGGGCTGTTGCGGTATCGGCATATCCCGGGCGCGAGTGAACTGGCCGAACGCCTCACCACCGGATTGCTGGACGCGGCCGGTGACTTCGGCGGGCGGCTGCCCGAACTGTTCTGCGGATTCGCCCGTACCGATTTCCGCTCCCCGGTCCCCTACCCGACCTCGTGTTCCCCGCAGGCCTGGGCGAGCGCCGCGCCACTGCTGCTGGTGCGTTCGTTCCTCGGCCTGTCACCGTGCGCGCCCACGCGCACCCTGAAGGTGACACCGCAACTCCCGCGGGAATGGGGCAAGGTGGGCCTGACCGATCTGAGATTGGGGCAGGCCACGGTGAGTATTCACGCCGAGGGCTCGACAATGCATGTCCACGGACTGCCCGATGACTGGAAACTCGTCACCGAATAGCAATCCCCCGGTGTGTCTACATCGCGAACAGGTGCCGGGACGATATCCTGGCTGGTTTAGTTGATCATGGCCCCTTAGGATGGACTTCTGTCCACCAGTCCTCCGTAAAGGGGTGGAACCATGAATGCTGTTGCCCGGCACCTTTTTCTGGCTCTCGCGATCGTACTGGCTCTGGTCGTGGTCCCCGCCGGGGCGAACGCCATGACCGCCGATGCACCCCCCGCCGCCGCGGTCGAATCGGTCACTCCGGCCGACGGCTCCGTCGTGGGGATCGCCCATCCGGTTACCGTCCGGTTCTCCGCGCCGGTCACCGAACGGGCCCGCGCCGAACAGTCGCTGTCGGTCACCGCCGGACAGCAGCTGCCCGGCACCTATTCCTGGCGTGGCGACCGGGAACTCACCTGGACGCCCACCGGGTTCCTCCCGGCGAACGCCACCGTAACGGTGAACTTCGCGGATCGGCACACCCAGTTCCAGACCAACGGCGGCGTCGTCGCCGACGCGAACATGTCCACCCACACCTTCACGGTCAGCATCGGCGGCCAAGTGGTGCGGACCATGCCCGCCTCCATGGGTAAACCCGGATACGAGACCCCGACCGGCACGTATCCGGTCCTGGAGAAGTTCCGCAACATCATCTTCGATTCGCGCACGATCGGGATACCGCTGGATTCGCCGGAGGGCTATCTCATCGACGGTGAATGGGCCGAACGCCTCACCTGGGGCGGTGTGTTCGTCCATTCCGCGCCCTGGTCGGTGGATGCGCAGGGTAATGCCAACGTCAGCCACGGCTGTATCAATCTGGCACCCGCCGATGCCGCCTGGTACTACGAGAACGTCGGTATCGGCGATCCGGTGACCGTCCACTGGTGAGCCGCCGCGGCCCCGATGCTGCGGTGCGCCCGCCGATCCACTAGAACAGTGGGCGGCGAGCGCAGATCGATGAAGGGGGCCGCGCCATGGATCGACCACCACCGGGCGCGACCGGTCCCGGGCCCGATGCCCGGTACGAGGGCGACTGGGTCGAATGGATGACGTCCTCCGAAGGGTATCCGCCCAGGCTCGGTGATTTCCCCGCCGAGCCGGCGGTGGTGGAGCCGGCCGATCCCCCGCCGCACGCAGCCGACCGGCACAGCGCCGGCGGTGCCGATCCGGCGGCCGGCCCGCCGGGTTCCGGCGAAAGCGAGACCGAACCCTCCACCGCGCGTCAGCGACTGCGGGCGCGGCTCGGGCCGCGCGAGGCGGAGCCGGCACTCGCCGTCGCGCCCGGCACCGCACGAGGCCGCACCGGCCTGCTGCCGATGCTGCTGGGGATCGCGGGTGTGGCGGCGCTGGCGGCCGCCGCCTACGTGCAGTTCGCGGTGGTCGACACCGACGAACCGGCCGCCGCCCCAGCGACCACGGAACCGGGGATGTTCGGTGCACCGGCGCCGGGTGTCCCGGTGGCCGACCCGCACTGCCCCGCCGAGCGCACCGGCAACACCGTGCAGGGCAACGGTCCCGGCGGTACCGGTTCCGGGCCCGATGTGATCTTCGGCTTCCAATACGCCTACTATGTGGCCCGTTCCGGGGAACAGGCCCGGGCCTTGGTGGCGCCGGACGCCCCGGTCCCGCCCGCGGCCGATATCCAGCGCGGTATCGACTCCATCCCGCCCGGCACCACGCACTGCATCCGGGTCACCCCGGGGGCCTTCGTCGGTCAGTACACGGTGGCCATCACCGAGCACCGGCCCGGCGCCGCGCCGCTGGGCTACAACCCGCAATTGGTCACGACGATGCGAATCGGTGACCGTACCTTGATCAGCGGTATCGGTCCCATGCCCTGAACACCACGATTCGGTCCGGATCGATCGCGCGGGCTGGTCGGCCGGACCGGCACGCGGCAGACTCGGAAGATGGACGCAACCGGCTCCGCCCGTGTCCCCGACCATCCGACCGTTCAGGCTGCTCTCTCCCTCGCCCGCCGCGCCCCCTCGGTGCACAACACCCAACCCTGGCGGGTGGTTTTCGACGGTCACCGGCTGCAGCTGTACCGCGATACGTCGCGGCGGCTGTCCTCGGCGGATCCGCAGGGCCGGCAGCTGATCATCAGCTGCGGTGCCCTGCTCGACCATATCCGCACCGCGTTCGCGGCGGCCGGCTGGTCGACCGAGGTGACGCGGCGCCCCGATACCGCCGCCGATCATCTCGCCGAAATCGAGTTCGCCCCGGCGGCCGAGGTCACCGACATCACCCGGTCCCGCGCCGAGGCCATCGACCGCCGCTACACCGACCGGTTGCCGATGCTCCCGCCGCGGGACTGGGAGCGGGTGGAACCGGCGCTGCGCGCGGTCGCCGATACGCATTCGGTGGCCCTGGACGTGCTGGCCGATTCCGCCCGGCTGCGCCTGGCCGCGGCCTCGGCACAGTCCGCGGCCCTGCGCGAATACGATCCGCAATACCTCAACGAACTGCACTGGTGGGCCGGTAACGATTCCCCCGCCGACGGTGTGCCGATCTCCGCGCTGGTCTCGGCGGCCGAACTGGCCCAGGTCGGCGTGGGGCGGGCGTTTCCGGCCGCACCACCGTCGCTGCGCCGCGGTGAACTCACCGACTCCTCGCGGCTGCTGGTGATCGGATCGGCCGCCGATAGCCCCCTGGACTGGCTGCGAACCGGAGAAGCGCTGTCGGCGGTCCTGCTCGAATGCACCGCCGCCGGCCTGTCCACCTGCCCCCTGACCCATATCACCGAGATACCGGTGAGCCGCCGCGCGATCGCGAACCTGGTGCACGAATCCGTACAGCCCCAGGTCGTGATCCGGGTGGGGACGGCACCCACCTCCGCCGCGCAACCCCCGACCCCGCGCCGCCCGGTCGGCGATTTCCTCGAACTGCACCGAGCCGGCTGACCCCGCGGGGCCCGGCCGCGGCGCGGGAAAAACCGCGAAACCCGCCCGGCTCGGAATAGTGTTGGCTCATGACTGCCGCGATCGATATCTCGGGTCTGGTGAAGACATTCGGCCGCACGCGCGCCCTGGACGGTCTCGATCTGCGGGTCTCCCCCGGCGAGGTGCACGGTTTCCTCGGCCCCAACGGCGCCGGTAAGTCCACCACGATCCGCGTTCTGCTGGGCCTGCTGCGCGCCGACGGCGGCTCGGTGCGGATCCTCGACGGCGACCCGTGGTCCCAGGCCGCCGAACTCCATCGCCGGCTGGCCTATGTGCCCGGTGACGTGAACCTGTGGCCCAACCTCACCGGTGGTGAGGTGATCGATCTGCTCGGCCGGCTACGCGGCGGCCTGGACGAACGCAGACGCGCGGACCTGCTCGAACGGTTCGATCTGGACCCGACGAAGAAGGGCCGCACCTACTCGAAGGGCAACCGGCAGAAAGTCGCGCTGGTCGCCGCCCTGGCCTCGGACGTGGAACTGCTGTTGCTCGACGAGCCCACCTCGGGCCTGGATCCGCTGATGGAGGCGGTGTTCCAGGAATGCGTCGAGGAGATGCGCCGGGCCGGGCGTACCGTGCTGCTCTCCAGCCATATCCTGGCCCAGGTGGAAGCCCTGTGCGACCGGGTGACGATCATCCGGCACGGCCGCGCGGTCGAATCGGGCACACTGGCCGAGTTGCGGCACCTCACCCGGACCTCCATCGACATCGAAACCCAGAGCCCGGCCACCGGTGTGGACGAACTGCGCGGAGTCCACGACCTGATCGCCGACGGCACCCGGCTCCGGTTCCAGGTCGATACCGCAGACCTGGGCGCGGCGATCGAACATCTCACACCGTTCGGTATCCGCACGCTGACGAGCCAGCCCCCGACCCTGGAGGAATTGTTCCTGCGCCACTACGGGGACGAACTCGCGGCGGCGGGGGTGCCGGAATCGTGATCACGCGGGAGAAATCGCGACCGGCGGGCACATTCACCGGAACCGGTGTCCTCACCCGGTTCGCGTTGCGCCGGGAACGGTGGCCGCTGGTCGCCTGGATTGTCGGCGGCACACTGATCTACTGGTCACAAGCAGTCGCGCTGGACGCCGCCTACCCGCAACAAGCCGAATTGGATGCCCTCGCCGAAAGTCTGGGCAGCAACGCCGCCATGATCGCGATGGCAGGTCCACCACGGGTGTTGAACACCGTGGAGGGCCAGGTCGCGTTCCAATCCGCCGCCTTCGGCATGCTGGTGGCCGGGCTGATGAGCATGTTCCTCATCGGCCGGCATACGCGATCGAACGAGGAATCCGGTCGCGACGAACTCATCCGGTCCGGTGTGGTGGGCCGCTACGCCCCGCCGGCCGCGGCGGCCACGGTGATGGTGGCCGCGAATATCGTGCTCGGCGCCGCGATCGCGCTCAGTTTGATCGGTTACGGCCTGCCCACGGCGGGCTCGATCGCGCTCGGGGTCGGCGCCACCTGCGCGGGCCTGGTGTTCGGTGCGATCGCCCTGCTGGCCGCGCAGCTCAGCTCGAGTACCCGGACCGCGTACGCGATCACCGGCGCGGCATTGGCCGTCTCCTATCTGCTGCGTGCGGTGGGAGATGTCGGCAACGGTGTCCTGTCCTGGTTCTCGCCGCTGGGCTGGGGGCAGGCGATGCGGCCGTACGACGGAGAGATCTGGTGGCCGGCGTTGCTGTCGGTGGTGGTCGCGCTCGGAATCGGCGTGGTGGCCACGCGGGTCCTGGACCGGCGGGATTTCGGTGCCGGGCTGATTCCGCCGCGGCCCGGGCCCGCCCGCGCGCCCGAATCCCTGCACGGCACGTTCGGGCTGGCCTGGCGGCTGCAGCGGGGCGGGTTGATCGGCTGGTCACTGGGAATGTTCTTCGGCGGCCTGGCTTTCGGCACGATCGGCGACGATGTCGACGATCTGCTGGGCGAGATCGATCTGAACCAGGTACTCGGCCAGAACATGGGCAGTATGGTCGATGCCTTCTACGCCATGGCCGTGGCGATCCTGGCGATCATCGCCGCGGCCTACACGATCTCCGCCGGGCTGCGCCCGCGCGCGGAGGAGGCGGCCGGACATGCCGAACCGTTGCTGTCCACGGAACTGTCCCGCCTGCGCTGGCTGGCCGGGCACGCGGTGCTCATGCTGGCCGGGTCGGTGGTCGTGGTCGCGCTCAGTGGATTCGGAATGGGTCTCACCTACGGCCTGCTCGCCGATGACCTCTCCCAGGCGATCACCTTGACGGGCGCGGCGCTGACCTACCTCCCGGCGGTGTGGGTACTGGGCGGGATCACCCTGTTCCTGTTCGGTTTCGCCCCGCAATTCACCGCCGCGGCCTGGCTGGCCATGGCCTTCTGCGTGGTGGTGCTGATGTTCGGCGCGACCCTGAAGTTCCCCGGCTGGCTGATGAGCCTGTCCCCGTTCGACAATATCCCGCTGGTGCCGGCGCAGTCGTTCGACCCGGCGCCGGTGCTGATCACGCTGGCGGTGGCAGTGCTGCTCTGTGCGGCGGGTGCGTTCGGCTTCCGCCGCCGCGACCTCGAGACCAACTGAGCGCCGAGCCGTCCGCGACGTACCTCCGCGGCCGCCTTCCCGGTCGGCGGGTCCCTGCCTCGTCGAGGTACGCCGGCAGCGGCTGTGTCGCGATCGCCGTCCGGTGGTTCAGCGCCCGCCGGTGGGGATCGGCGGGCTCGCGGGAAAGGTGACCGGCAGCGAGACCAGCGCCCGGTGGAACGGTCCCGGCCGCCATTGCAGCTCCGTACGAGGCACGGCAAGCCGCATTTCCGGGATGGCGTCCAGGAGCTGGTCGATGGCGTCCTGCACGATCAGCAACGCCAGCGAGCGGGCCGGACAGCTGTGCGGGCCGATACTGAACGCCAGATGGGAGCGGTTGTGGGACAGGCCGCCGGTATTGATCGCGGGATCGTTGTTACAGGCGGCCATGCTGATCATCACCGGCTGCTGCGCGGGCAACCAGATCCCGTCGATCAGCATGGGCTGGCGGGGATAGCTGAGGCAGTAGTTCGCCAGGGGCGGGTCGTTGAACAGCACTTCGTCCAGCGCGTCACGGGTGGACAGGCTGCCGTCGAGCACCGTCGCCGCGAACCGCTCGTCGGTGAGCATCAGCAGCAGCGTATTGGCGATGAGGTTCTGCGGCGGCTCGGTACCCGCGCCGTACAGCAGCGCCAGTTGCTGACGGGTCTCCTCATCGCTGAGATGCACCGGATGCTGCACCAGCCGGCTGGTGATGTCGTCGCCGGGCCGGCCCCGTTTGAGCCGGGCCAGTTCGAGCAGGGCATCGGCCTGGGCGATATTGCCCTCGGCCGCATCCACGGTATCGAACATGGCGGCGAGTCCCTGTGCCGCCCGCTGCCCCAGTTCGGGTGGGCAGCCGAGCATCGTATTGAGAGTCGCGAAGATGAGCGGTGACGCGTACTGGCCGACCACATCGCAGTAGCCCTCCGCACAGAACGAATTGATCAGCGAGATCGAGATCCGCTCGATGATGGTGTGCATTTCGTGCATATCGACACCGCTGATCGCCGCTACGGCGGCCGCACGGTACCGGGTGCGGTCGTGCCCCACGGTGCGTAGCGGGTTCGGGCGGTATTCCATCATCGGCAGCACAGGGCAATCCGCCGGGATATTGCGCTGCCAGACCCGCGGGTCGGCCGGGAAATGCTCCGGATCGTGCAGAATCCGCACCGCGGTCTGATACCCGATCACCAAGGTGGCCGGGACTCCGGGCGCGAGTTCCACCGGTGCCAGTGAACCGAACCGGCTGCGCATCTCCCGGTAGATCTTGTGCGGATCCGCCGCGAACTCCGCGGTGTACAACGGAATTCGCGGGCCGCTGGTATCGACTGGCGAACCGTGGATCGGCGTCGCACCCTCGACGGCGTAGAACTGATCAGATTTCGCTGTGGTCAAAACGTCACACTCCGGGTCCGTGAGAATCGGCGAATAGTGCGGTGATGCAGACATATCCGCCGATCCATACATCCCGTTCAGCGGCGTCCGCGACGAGCCATCAGCATGTAGTTGTATACCCGATCAGTACGCTACCGGGATCAGGAAAGATACACAGGCAATTCCTGATGACCGTTGGAAACAAAGCTCACCACGGGTTTCAGCTCGCTCGGGTCCACGGCCAGCCGCAACTGCGGGAACCGCCCGAACAGCGCGGGCAGCGCGATTTCACCTTCCATCCGGGCCAGCGGCGCGCCGATGCAGTGATGCGCTCCGTGGCCGAAAGCGATGTGGTCCTTGACAGCCCGGCTCGGGTCGAAGACGTCATTGGTGTCGCCGTGTACTTTCGGATCGCGGCTGGCCGCCGCGTACGACGCGAGGATGGCTTCGCCCTTGCCGATACGCAGACCCTCTATCTCGATATCCTCCACGGCGAAGCGCAGCGGCAGATGCGCGACCGGGGCCTGGTAGCGCAGCGTCTCCTCCACCACATCCGGCCAGCTCACGTGTCCGGCCAAGGCGGCGGCGCGCTGTTGGGGGTGGGTGAGCAGGGCGACGATGGCCTGATCCAGCAGATTGACCGTGGTTTCGTGGCCGGCGTTGATGACCAGCATCAGCGTATCGACGATCTGGTTCTCGGTGAGCTGCGCGCCGTCCTCGTCCCGGTTGCTGATCATCACACTGGTGATGTCGTCGCCGGGATTCGCCTGCCGGTAGGCCACGAGTTCGGTGACCAGCCCGTACATTTCGACGTAATTGGCCTGCGCCTCTTCCTGCCCGATGGTGGTGTCGAAATACCGGTCGACGCAGACCCGCAGACCGGGGCCGAGCGAATCCGGGACGCCGAGCAGCTCGGTGATGACCTGGATCGGCACCGGATAGGCGAAGGTCTCTCGTAGATCGACCACCTCGCCGGCGGGCACGGCGGCCAAGGCGTCCAGGAGTTCGGCAACCAATGACTCGACGCGAGGGCGCAGGGCCGCGGTGCGCCGATGGGTGAACGCCGGCGAGACCAGCTTGCGCAGCCGCCGATGGTCGGCACCGTAGGCGGTGAACATGTTCTCCACCGCGATCCACGGCAGCAGCGGCCAATCCTCGGTGATCTCACCGTTGACGAACGCCGTCCAATGCTGCCGCGGGTCCTTCGATACCCGGGAGTCGGCCAGCAGACTCTTCAGCACCGCGGCATCGGTGACCGCCCAGGCGGGGACGCCGCCGGGCAGCTCGATCAGCGCCGCGGGGCCCTGGGCCCGCAATCTGGCCGATTCGCCGACGACATCGGCTCCGGCCATATCCAGGACTAGGGCTTCGCGTTCCAACGAACGTTCTCCTTACACAGTGTTCAGTGGTGGTGCGGGCGGGAAGGTGACCGGCAGCGCGGCCAAAGCCCGGTGGAAGGGCCCCGGTCGCCAGGCCAATTCTTCGGGCGGTACCGCCAGCTCCAACTCCGGCAGCGCATCGAGCAGCAGATCGATCGCTCCCTGGACCACGACCAGTGCCGGTGACTGTGCCGGGCAGCTGTGCGGGCCGATACTCCAGGCCAGGTGGGAGCGGTTACCGGTATGGTCACCGCCCCGGACGGCCGGATCGTTGTTGCACGCCGCCAAACTGATCACCACCGGCTGATGGGCCGGCAGCCAGGTGTTCTCCACGAGAATCGGCTGCCGCGGGTAGGTGGTACAGAAGTTGGCCATCGGCGGGTCGTTGAAGAGCACCTCGTCCAGCGCGTCGCGCGTGGACAGACTGCCGCCGAGCATGCTGCCGCCGAACCGGTCGTCGGTCATCATCAGCAGCAGAGTGTTGTTGATCAGATTCTGCTGCGGTTCCACCCCGGCGCCGTAGAAGCTGATCAGATTGGACAGCAGCTCTTCGTCGTCGAGCTTCGCGGGATGATGGACCAGGCGTGAGGTGACATCGTTGCCGGGATCGGAGCGCTTCTGGAAGATCAGCTCCATCAGCGCCTCGCTGAGGTGGTTCATGCCCCATTCGGCGTTGACGGTGTCGAACAGCGCGGCCATCCCGTTGGCCACCCGCTCCCCGAGTTCCGGTGTGCACCCGACCATCCGGTTGAGCACCTCGAAAACCAGCGGGAAGGCATAGCCGGTGACGAGATCGGCTTGCCCGGATTCACAGAACGAGTTGATCAGCGGAACCGCGATCCGTTCCACCGTCTGATGCAGCTCGTGCAGGTCGATCCCGTCGATCGCGTGCACATAGGCCTGCCGGTAGCGCTGATGCAGCTCGCCGCTGTTGCGCAACGCGTTCGGATACCACTCCATCATCGGTTTCACCGGCGAATCCGGCGGGATACTGCCCTGCCAGTTACGCGGATCGGCCGGAAAGCGGTCCGGGTCGTTGAGGATCCGCACGGCCGCCTCGTAACCGATCACCAGTGTGGCGGGGACGTCCGGGGCGAGGTCGATAGGGACCAGCGAGCCGTACCGGCTCCGCATCGCGGCATAGGCGCGATGCGGATCATCGGCGAACTCGGCCGAGTAGAGACTGAATCGTGGGCCCACGCCTCCGGTGGGTTCTCCGTGGATCACCGGGCACCCGGTGAACGGAGGTTGCTGCTGCGGAACCGGAGAGTACTGCGTGGTCAAAGACGAGACTCCAATCGATGGAACAGATATTCGACGAGCGTGATCAGGCCCTGCAGGCAGGTACGCCGGTCCCGTGCGTCGAGGGCGACGAGCGGGGTGTCGTCGGTGAGGTCGAGCGCTTCCCGGATCTCGGACAGCGGATAGCGATTGGACCCCTCGAACTCGTTCACCCCGACCGCGTAGGGCACCCCGCGTTCCTCCAGCGTGGCGAGGACCTCGTCGGCCTTCTCGATACGCCGGGTATCGACCAGCACCAAGGCGCCCAGCGCGCCTTTGGCCAGTTCCTCCCACAGCGGGATGAACCGCTGCTGCCCCGGCGTGCCGAAGAGATACAGCGCCAGCTCGGGATTGAGGGTGATACGGCCGAAGTCCATCGCGACCGTCGTCGTCGTTTTCGACCCCAGGCCGCCCAGATCGTCGATACCGACGCTGGCCTCGGTGATGGTCTCCTCGGTGCGCAGTGGTTTGATCTCCGACACACTGCTCACAAAGGTGGTTTTACCGACGCCGAAATTACCGGCCACCAGCAATTTCACCGAGCGGGTCACCGTCTCCGCCACATAGTCGACCGCGCGGCCGTAATCCGCGGACCGATCAGGCCGGGAGAGCACGGAGCCCATTGAGTACCTCCTCGAGCAGGGCAATCTCCGGCATGATCTCCGCCGGGGTCGGGATATTCAGGTGTCCACTGTCCAGTAGGTCGGAGACGACGATCGTCACGACCGAGGGCGGCAGGTCGAGATACGCGGCGACCTCCGCGATCGACAGAGCACCACGAGCGCATACATCGACCACCCGGCGCGCGTCCGGAGTGGCGCCCGGCGCCGGGTCCGATACGGCGACGACCAGCGTCACCAGGCCCAGCTCGCGGGTCGGACGCGAGCGCCCGCCGGTCCGCACATAGGCACGGACCAGGTCTGGGTCACGCCGCGACCGGCTCATTGCAGATCGCCGCCGTGTGCGGCTCTGCGGGGCTCACTACCGAGTTCATGTCCCACCCGGCCGGCGAGTTCGTTCATCCGGTGCGCGATGAGACCCACGTCGATATCGGTCATGGTCGCCACACCCAGCAGCGCACCCTCGCCGGCTGCGGTGATCATGATCATGCCCTGGTCGTATTCGGTCATGTTCTGCCGCACATCGTTGCCGGTACTGCCGCAGAACTCCCCGAGCGCCTTGCCGAGCGAGCGCAGTCCCGAGGCGGCGGCCGCGAACCGTTCGGCATCGTCTTTGGCGATACCGGCCGAATGCGCGATACGCAGCCCGTCCTCGGAGAGCAGAACGGCGAATCGGACGCCGGGAACCTCGAGATCGTCCAGTAACCAGCCCAGTTTGTTGGTGCTGTCGGATACCACTGTCCTCGGTGAACCCATCAGGATGTCATCCCTTCGGTGTGTTCGGATGCGGCGGCTCGGCCGCTCTTGGAGCCGCTCTGCCAGGCGGCGGCGATATCGGGGCGAGCCTGCCCCGGTTCGGTCCTGGGTTGCCCGGACAGGCGATCGTTGATGTCCGCGGGTACGGTCGCGGCACGGCGCCGGCGTCGGGGCAGACCACCGCTGGTGATGTCGTGGACGGTCGTCCGCTGCTCGTTGTCGGCATCCTCGGTGGATTCGCCCACCCGGGCCCATTCACCGGCGGCGGGCGCCTCGGCCGACGCGGCGACCGCGGCGTGGGCGCCGGTTTCGGTGGCCGCATGCGCCGGGGCGGTGGCCGACACGGTGTTGCCGGCCAAGGCGTTACCGGTGCCACTCGACACCGAGGAGGCCTGGCCGCCGGGTACCGCGGCCAGTTCCCGCGGCGCGGAGGAGCCGTTGGGCAGGGCGTCGTTGTCGTTATCGGCCTTGGGAGCGACCAGCAGTGCCTCCGGAATGTAGACCATGGCGCGCATACCGCCGTAGGCGTTGGGGCCGTCGATGTAGACGGTGAACCCGTAGCGGCGAGCGAGGGCGGCGATGCCGGGGAAACCGACCTTGGGGGCCGGGCCCAGCTGGTGGATATCGACCGAGCGTTCGTTGGCCAGCACTTGGCGGGCCTCTTCCATCTGCTCGGAGTTCATCCGCACGCCCGCGTCGTCGACGATCACGGTGACGCCGTGATGGCCTTCCTGGAAGGTGACGTCGACGAAGGAGGTGGGCGGCGAATAGCGCAGCGCGTTGTCGATGAGCGAGGCCAGGGTGTGCACCAGCGGTTCCACCGCGCGGCTGATGACGACGCGATCGAGCTGGGCGGGCCGCACGCGCAGATAGTCGCGCACACGACCGGTGGCACCACCGACCACATCGGTGAGGGACTGGGCCGGCCAGCGGCGGCCGGGCAGGCCACCGCAGACGATCACGTAGGACTGTGCCTGGCGGATCATCTGCTGCACGGTGTGGTCGATGCGGATGAGGGTTTCGTAGACCCGGTCGTCCCGATGTTCGCGCAGCGCGGCACTGACCACCTGGCTGACATCGGCGCCGAGGCTCACCACGGAGGTACCGAACGAGCGCACGGCGGCGCTGGTCGCTTCGCGCGCAAGGTTTTCCGCCCGCTCCCGGCCCGATTCCGCCTCGGTGCGCACGGCCTGCTCGGCCGCGGCCACCGCGGCGCGGGTCTGCTCTTCGGTTTCACGAGTGACGGTTTCGCGGGTTTCGCTCTGCACGGTGCGCAGATCTTCGGAGACCCGGTCGATGATCCAGCGCAGGCATTGCGCGAAACGCGAGTTCTCGAGTCCCGGTGGCACTTCGGGCCCGACGGCGGGCTGTTCGAACCGGCGCACGGACTCCGACAGCGCGGGCAGCGTGGTGGCGGCCAGATGTTCGAGCGCGTCCTCGCGGACGGAGAGTTCGCGCTCCAGTACAGCTAGTCGCTTCTGTTGTTCGCGAACGGCCCGGACGGCGTACCACGCCACGCCGAGCACCAGTATGGCGGCGAGGATCCAGGGAAGCAGCACGGCGGTATTCAGATTCATCAGCTTTCTCGTCGTTGACGGGGCTCGAGGCGCGCCACGTGGTGCCGTGGTAGACCACGGCGCTTCGTCTCGCCTTCCTCGCGACGCCGACCATGTTCGCCCCTGGCCGGATGAGGTCTGCGCCGGGCACCGGCGGTTCCGGTCGGTGACATATCCCTTAGACACTTTCGGCTACTCGAAAGTAACTAAGGGACAAGTCATTCGGCCGTGCACTGACCATCGGAACACATCTCCCGATGGCCCGGAACCCGACGACTCGCTCACAGTAGCAGCATTGTCGTGAACTCTCTCAATAACGGTCGATAATCGATTGTCACCGATCCGTGATAGTGCCGCGACCTCGTCGAACGCGGAAACATATTGCGCCGGTAAAGATCACGACGGCGATTGCCGGCGGACCGGCCGGCCGGGCCGGGGCGTGCTCCAGCCCACAGCGCAACCCCGCCCACTATCACCAGCGGTGGAGCCGCGAACCGGACCGATCGGTCGGCGATTGGCGATCGGTGGGGAAAAAGTGATATTTGAGTGGGTTCGAATGTCGCCGCGGCCGGACCCGGGCGGCGGAAAAACATTAATGCCGAACCCGCAATGGGCATACCCGCGGAGCAAGTCGGCAACACAGAAATAGCGGCGGCCGGGCGGCGCACCCCCATTAACGCCCGCGAAATGCGACCGACACGCGGAGAACGAGCACCGGTCCGTACCGTTCGCCCGCTACCGGATGCGAACACGGGCCAATTCGGGTATAGACCGATTTCGGGGGGGGGGGGGGGGGGGGGGGGGCCCCGGAGGGGGTGGGGGGTGGCCCGGGGGGGGGGGGGGGGGGGGGGGGCCCCGGGGGGGGGGGGGGGGGGGGGGGGGGGGGGGGGGGGGTGGGGGGGCCCGGGGGGGGGGGTCCGGGTTCTACCCCGGCGGGGGGGGGGCCGGGATCCACGGCCGGGC
>NZ_JARWPM010000088.1 GCF_029869215.1 Nocardia carnea | reverse complement strand
GTTCTTCGCGGTGCCCCGGTTCGCCGCGGAGCGGGCGCGCGGCGCCCGGCGCCCCCCGCCCCCCCCCCCGCGCCGGAAGGGAAGACCCACCCCCCCACCCCACCCCCCCCCCCCCCCCCCCCCCCCCCGCGCCGCGCCCCCCCCGCGGCCCGACCCGCGTCGATTCATCGCATTCCCTCCCCGACAACGTCTCCCGGCACGCCGGCCGCCGGAACCGGCGTCGGCACAGCCTGGGTGCCCTCTCCGCTCTGCGCCGGGTTCGCACCGGCCGCCGCGGCATCGGGAACCCCGGCGGGTGCCGGCACGGCCTCGCCCCCGACCGGCGCCGAACTCCCTGCGGCGTCGGCCCCCGCGACCGGAGCACCGGCGGGTGCGGGTGCGGGCGTGGTGGTTTCGTTGCCGGGAACATCCGGGGCTGCCCCGGTTTCCGGCGCGGGCGCGACATCGGCGGGCGCCTGGCCGGGCACGGGCTCGCCGGGTACCGGCGCGGGTTGCGGCTGTCCCGGGGTGCCTCCCGGCGACGCGAGCACACTGCCCGATACGGTGTCGCCGTCCCGGGCCGGTGGCGTGCCCTCACCGGATTGTGCCGGACCCGTATCACCGGGCCGCGGGGCCGGTGGAGTGGTGGGCACCGGGACTACCCGCTCCCCCGGATCCGCACCGCCACGCGGGCCGGTCCGCGGCGGCGGGTTCAGCGGCGGCGCGGCCGGGCCCTGCGCCGGAGCCGGTTCGCCGATCACCGTAACGGTGCCGTCCGGGGCGACGACCAACCGCGCCGGGTCGTCGGCGGGGATCATGCCGAGTTCCCGCGCCCGGGTGGCGAGTTCGGGGGCGGAATCGGCCGTAGCCACCTCCCGCTGCAACGCGGCGCGCTCGTCGGCGAGCACCCGATTGGCTTCGCGGGCGTCGCTGAGCTGATAGCTGTCCTCGGCGGCGCGGGTGGTCAGCACCAGGGTGAGCGCGAGACCGCAGCCGAACATGGCCAGGATCGCGGCGACGAACGGCACCCGTCCGGTCAGCTCGGTACCGGCCGGCGCGGCGGGCGCCCCGGCGCGTTGCCGGCGCCGCTCATACGCGCGTTGCGCCGCACCGGATTACCCCCGCTCGGCGTCGTCCCCCCGCCTAGCGGGTCGCCGGGTTGCGGTGGTCCGCCGCGCCGGCCGCCCGGCTTCCGTCCGTGTTCCCACACTCATAGACACCCCCGTATCGGTGTGATGGCCCGCGATCCGCGGGCCGCTGTGCCGCGTCCCGGAAAGCCCGGCCGCCGCGTCGATGCCGGGACCCACCGGCATCCGTTCCTGCGATACCCCGGTACCGCACACAACCTGTCGTACCCGAAATCTCCTTCGGTAACAATCGAATTCGGGTGTACTCGCTCGGACGAGACGGCCCAGTCACTCGTCGCCACACACCGGTTCGTCCCCTGCCCGAAGGGTATGGCCGGGACCCGGCCGCCAATCCCTTTGCCGCCGTGGAGCAGAAGACCTTCCATCTCCGCGCCCGGCCTGCTCGTGCTGTGCAGAGCAGCCACGAACGCGGGTACTCCATGGTGACGCTGCGCCACCACTTCCGGAGCCGGCGCGCTCGTACCGTGACGGTCGGACATGAGCAAGTGCACTACGTGATGACGCAGCGCTACCGCTTCCGGGTCCGATCCGCTCTTGCCGTGACGATCAGGCACGAGCGGGGGCCCTGCGTGGTGACGCTGCGCTACCGCTTCCATGCCTGGTCCACTCATGCCGGCTCCTGCGCGATCTTCTCCGCGGCCCGCATCCGTACCGGCGCCGCGCGCGGGTTCTCCTCGATTTCTTCGGCGCTCGCCTGCTCGGCACCGCGGGTCAGGATGCGGAACAGCGGGCCCATACCGGGCAGTTCGACCGGAAGGTCCACCGGGGTACGAGATTTCGCCCGTTCCGCCAGTTCGTGTTTGACCACCCGGTCTTCGAGCGACTGGTACGACATGACCACGATCCGGCCACCCGGAACCAGAGCGTCCAGCGCCGCCGGCAGGGCGGCACGCAGCGATTCCAGTTCGGCGTTCACCTCCACCCGCAGCGCCTGGAAGGTGCGTTTGGCCGGATGCCCGCCGGTGCGCCGGGCGGCCGCGGGAATGGTGTCGTAGAGCAGGCTCACCAATTCGGCACTGGTGCGGAACGGCTGCCGCGCCCGCCGGCGGACGACCTCGGCCGCGATCCGGCTCGCGAAACGTTCCTCGCCATAGGTTTTCAGTACCCGGGCGAGTTCGCCGTGACTGTAGGTGTTGAGGATATCGGCGGCGGTGGGTCCGGTGGTCGGATCCATTCGCATATCCAGCGGGGCGTCCACCGAATACGCGAAACCCCGGTCGGCCTCGTCCAATTGCATGGAGGAGACACCGAGATCCATCAGCAGGCCGTGCACCGATCCGG
Organism: Nocardia carnea; assembly: GCF_029869215.1. Taxonomy (GTDB): domain Bacteria; phylum Actinomycetota; class Actinomycetes; order Mycobacteriales; family Mycobacteriaceae; genus Nocardia; species Nocardia carnea_B. The sequence continues at coordinate 16,581 of NZ_JARWPM010000088.1, read as the reverse complement.
TGGCCGGCAGGGCCGCCCGGCGCAGCGCGTCCGCGATCCCGTCGTAACGGGTGTGGACCAGCGTGATCCGGCCCTCGAAGGGGCGTAAGCGCTCGGCGGCGTGCGCGAGCGCGTCGGTATCGCGGTCCAGCCCTACCAGGCGCAGATCCGGATGGGTGCGCAGGAAGTATTCGGCGTGGCCGCCGAGGCCCAGGGTGGCGTCGAGATATACGGCCCCCGGCCGGTCCAGTACCGGGTCGAGCAATTGCGCGGCGCGAGTGAGCAGAACAGGGATATGTCGTGTGCCGTGCTGCTCACGGTTCACCTGACCTCCCGGATGTGTGCCTCGCTGGGAAATGACCGGCTACGGGCCGACCCGGACCGCGGTGCCCGGCGGGGATACCGGGCACGAGCGGTACGGAAATTGCGTGAGATGCGGCGCCGCCACCCGAGCGGGGCGGCCACAGCGTATGCGACAGAAGGAATTCGGTGGCGCTACGAATGCCGCGGGGTCTCTGACCGAAGCGGCACCTGGCGTCGGGGAAGTACGTCAGGGTCCGCAATCGGGCAGAGGCCGCGTGGCACTCGCCGCGGGCTAGAAAATTCCGCCCAGTGCCTCGTCTCTCGCTTGTGCGTAGTCCTCCTCGTGTTCGGCGAGGTAGGTCTCCCACGCCTGCTTGTCCCAAATCTCCAGGAAGTCGACCGAACCGATGACCGTACAGTCACGGGTGAGGTTGGCGTACCGGCGATGTTCGGCCGACAGCACGATCCGGCCCTGGGTGTCCAGCCGCTGCTCGTCGGTTCCCGCCGCCAGTGCCCGGACGAAAGCCCGCGCCTGCGGATTGCTCCGGGAAGCCGAAGCAGCTCGCCGGGCGAGCGCCGTGAACTCTTCCTTCGGATAGACGGCCAGGCTGTGGTCCTGTCCTTTGGTGACCATCAACCCTCCCGCCAGATCGTCTCGAAACTTCGCGGGCAACGTGAGTCGCCCCTTGTCGTCCAGCCGAGGTGTGTAGGTACCGAGAAACAACCCCGATACCTCCTACTGGACCACCTCGAATGGTGTTGGCCGGATATACCGGCCGAGCGCCTTCCGGCCTCTCCTGTAGTGCGCGCTCCACATTACCCCACTTTCCCCCACTTTCAATCGAAACACGGGGTGATGTGGCTCCCCGCTCCCCCGATTTCGCAGGTCATGCCAGCTATCACCGGTCAGGTGAACTTTTCGCGCGTTCTGCCTCCCTGCGCGCGCCCGCACGCGGCGTGTCCCGCCGCTCCCGTCAACTTCCAGCAAACCCCCTGTTCACGCGCCGCGAGAGCGACGATGGGGCAAGGTGGGGGACCTTGGTGGGGAGACGTGGGGGATCCGGGTGGGGAGAGGCGGCGGGCCCGGCGAGAAGGGCTCGAGACCCGGGTGAGGCGACGCCGAAAGCGCGCGGCCGGCTATGCGCGAGTCCGGCCCGCGGCACGGAACCGGCCGGCGCGTGGTGACCCGACGGGCATACGCGGACAGCGATGCCGCACCGGAATACCGGTGCGGCATCGCTGGAAAAACGACGAGCTCGCCGCGGGGGCGGCTAGTCCTGTTCGAACCTTCTACGGAAGCGATCTTCCATCCGCTCGGTGAACCCGCCGGACCGGCGCTGCCGGCTCCGGCCACCGGCTCGGGACGACGATCCCGATTCGGCCGGTGGGTCGTTCGGGGAACCACCGCCCCGGCCTGCCGGTCCACCCTTGCCGCCGCCGAGCAGGAGCAGAACTCCCGCACCGAACATCACGATGAAACCGACCAGACTGATGATCGGGAAACCGCCGGGCCGCACCGGAAGCGCGATACCGGCGACGAGCAGGACGAGCCCGAGTACGAACAAGGCCGCCGCCTGGAGTCTGCGGCGACTCGAGGCAGTACGGAAACGTCCACCGCGGACGGACGACGCGAACTTCGGATCCTCAGCATAGAGAGCGCTCTCGATCTGTTCGAGCATGCGCTGCTCGTGCTCGGAGAGTGGCACGGTACCTCCCCCGGCACTAGGTCGTGGCTGTCGCCTCCGGGTAGGCGACAGATAACCCCTTGGCGGCTATCTGTCATCAATGATACGAGTTCCCCCAGAGCCGTACCACCATATGGGTACAGCAGAACGAAGTTCGTAACCGCGATGAGGCCGGGAGCGGCCGAACTCCGTGGTCGGCCCGTTGCGCGGACAGATGCGGCGCGGCCGGGGCCGGGGTGTCCCACCCGGACCGCTACCGCGGCGCCTCGGTGCCGTCGCCGGCCGCTCGCAACCGTGCCTCGGGCGCGATCAGATCCTCGACATCGTGCAGGAACGCCCCGACCCGCGCGGAGAACTCGTCGGCGCGGGCCTCGTCGATCTCCCGGGGCAGGCCGGCCTCCAGCGCGGCCCGGGTGGCCGAATGCCCGCTGAAATAGTCCGCCCACATCACGAATTCGGGTGCGGCGCGCTGCAGCATCACCCACGCGTTACGCGAGCGTGCCCGCGGCGCGGTATCGGCGCCGGTGAGTGCCAGCACCGCCCCGGCCCCGCGCAGCGCGGCCAGATAGGCGACGCGGAACCGCTCGCGCGGATCGCTCTCCCCCGCTGCCTCCATCAGCAGTCCGTCGGCGCGTTGCAACAGCATCCCCGCCCGGCCCGGTTGACCCGGGCGAACATTTCGATCCGCCATGGCCGTCCCTCCGTGATCTCCCCCGTCGTACCCCGCGGCGGCCGGCCGGTATGGCAGGCTGATCGTGCACCGCGAAGGCCGAACAGGTATTCGAACGTGTGGCTCGAGCTTGAATATAGAGACGACCACCGACAGGTTCGGCCGCCGGAAACGCCCAGCTCCGCCAGACCGACCGCGAAGGAAGCCCACCGATACCGCAATGACCGCCGTCAAACCCAACCAGCTCCCCGCCCCGGTCGTCGTCGACCTCTCGGTGCCCGCGCTGCGGGCCCGGCTGCACGACGCGCTGGCGGTGTATGTCGCGGCGATGGACTACCCCCGCGGTACCGAGCACCATCGCGCCCCGATGTGGACCGAGCACACCCACCGGGCGGGCTGGCAGGCCGTCGCGGCGGTGGTCCCCGAGCACAACGGCGGTTTCGACCTGCGCAGGTCGCCGCTGGTCGCGATCGCCTACGGCTACCGCGGCGGACCGCATCAGTGGTGGCAGCAGCAGGTGCATGCGGGGATGCGCCGGGCCGGCTGGCCGGAACCGGCGACCCAGGGCTTGCTCGGCGACTATTTCGAACTCACCGAACTGCACGTCCATCCCAGTGCGCAGGGTCGCGGCATCGGCGCCACGCTGCTGCGGAAGCTGCTGCAGGACCGCCCCGAACGCGCCGTGCTGCTCTCCACCCCCGAGGTGTCGGAGGAGGACAACCGCGCCTGGCGGCTGTACCGGCGGATGGGCTTCCAGGACGTATTGCGCGATTTCGTCTTCGCCGGGGACAGCCGCCGCTTCGGGATCCTCGGCCGGACGCTGCCCCTGACATGAGCGTGGTGATCGTCGGCGCCGGCCACAACGCGCTGGTCGCGGCCTGTTATCTGGCACGGGAAGGCCGGCGGGTGCGAGTGCTCGAGCGCGATACCGTGCTGGGCGGCGCCGTATCGACCGTGCCGCGGTTCCCGGGGCATCGGGTGGATCGTGGCTCGTCGGCACATCTGATGATCCGGCACACCGGGATCATCGAGGAGCTGGAGCTGCACCGGTTCGGGCTGCGCTATCTCGACTGCGATCCCTGGGCCTTCGTCCCCGCCCGCCCGGACAGCGATTCCGTGCCGATCGTCTTCCGGCGCGACCTCGAGCGCACCTGCGCGTCGATCGCCGCCGCCTGCGGTGAACGCGACGCGGCGGCCTATCGCCGTTTCGTCGCGGAATGGGAACCACGCGCCCGGCGCGTCATGCGCTCGTTCGGTGGTACCCCGGCCCCGGGCCGGCTGGTGCGTTCGTTCTGGGGTCTCGACGCCCGCGCCGGCGGGAGCGCGCTGTCGCGCGAATTCCTGCAGTCCGGTGACGCGCTACTGGATACCTGGTTCGACGACGAACGGCTGAAGGCGGCGCTGGCCTGGTTCGGCGCGCAATCGGGTCCGCCCATGTCGGGACCGGGCACCGCGCCGATGGTGGGGTTCGCCGCGCTCATGCACACCCTGCCGCCGGGCCGGGCCGTGGGCGGTAGCGGCGCACTCACCGAAGCGCTGGTGGCGCGTCTGCGTGCCGACGGGGCTGAGATCGTGGCCGGAGATCCGGTCACCGCGCTCACCCGGCGCGGCGACGGCTGGCGGGTGCGCACCGGCGCCGGGCTGGAGTACGACGCCGAGACGGTGATCGCCGGGACCCATATCCTCACCACGTTCGATGTGCTGCGTGCCGGTGGTTTCGATCCGGCGGTGCTGGACGGGTGGCGGCGCCGGATCCGCGTCGGTCCCGGTATCGGCATGGTGGTGCGGGCGGCGACCAGCGCGCTGCCGCGGTACCCGGGAGCGACGGCGGACGAGTCCGCGACCGGTCTGCAACTGCTGGTGCACGACCGCGCGCAACTGCGTATCGCGCACGGTCACGCGCTCGGCGGGCGGCTGCCACCGCGGCCGGTGGTGCTGGGTATGAGTTTCAGCGCATTGGACCCGACCATCGCACCGCCCGGACAGCATCAGCTCTCGCTGTGGTCGCAATGGCATCCCTACCGCCTCGCCGACGGCAGCGCGTGGCCGGACCATTCCGAAGGCGAGGCCGACCGGATCGTCGGCGAACTGGACCGATATGCGCCCGGCGCCGCCGCGACGGTGTTGCGCCGCCATATCCAGACCCCGATCGATCTGGAAACCGAGCTGGGTTTGCGCGGCGGCAATGTCATGCACGTGGAGATGAGCCTGGACCAGATGCTGCTGTGGCGGCCGCTGCCCGAGCTGTCCGGGCATCGAGTGCCCGGGGCGCCGGGGCTGTATCTCACCGGTGCCTCCACCCATCCGGGCGGCGGAGTGTCCGGTGCGAGCGGCCGTACCGCAGCACAGCTGGTTCTGCGCGACGCCCGGCGGCGGCGGTGGCTGCGCCGGTGACAGCCGCCGGCCGGTGGATCCGGGCGGCCGGCCCACGGGAATTGATACCGGTGAGCATGCTGCTCCTGCTCATCGCGACCCAGATCGCCTATCCACTGACCACCGGCGCCGCCCGGGACCGGGTGACGGTGGCGGTGGTACTCCTGTCGGCCGGTACCGCGCTGGTACACGCGGCATTCACCCGCGGGCCGCGCTACGCCGCGGGTTTCGGGGTGATCGTGTCCGGTATCGGCTTATGCGCCGAAGCGGTGGGGACGGCCACCGGGATACCGTTCGGCGCCTACGACTACGCCGTCGGGCGGCTCGGCCCGGCGCTGTTCGAGGTGCCGCTGGTGGTACCGCTGGCCTGGACCGGCGGGGTGTACCCGATCTGGGTGGTCGCCGGGATGCTGTGCCGGGCGCCGGTACTACGGATCGTCGCCACGGCGGCCGGTGCGGTGGGCTGGGATCTGTTCCTCGACCCGCAGATGGTGACCGACGGCCAATGGCGCTGGGCCGATACCGATTCGGGCCTGCCCGGGCTCGTGACGATCCCGTGGACCAACTATCTCGGCTGGTTCGTGGTGGCCGGCCTGATCGCCGTCGCGCTGACCGCCTGGGAGCGGACCGCCCCGCCCACCGGGGAGACCGGGGTGCCGGTGGCGATGTTCCTGTGGACCTGGCTGGGTTCGGCGCTGGCACACGCGGTGTTCCTCGGCCTGCCGTACTCGGCGGTCTACGGCGGGATCGGCCTCGCTGTGCTCGGTGTTCCGCTGCTGGTCCGGCTCGCCGCACCGGGCGCCGGACGGGGTGCGGCGCGCGACGACGAGGCGGCCGGGCCCGTCGCATAGCGTGGGTGAGTTGCGGCCTGGCACCATGTCATCCGTGCCTTCGAGTCCCGTTACCACCGCACCCGGCTCCCCGGTCCCTGTTCTGCGCGCGCGCCGCCTCCGGGCGCGGGTGACGGCAGCCCTCGTCCTGGCCGCCCTGCTGGTGCCCGCACTGGCCGGCTGCCTGCGGGTACAGGCGTCGATGGGGGTGTCGTCCAACGACCGGGTGTCGGGCCGGATCGTGGCCGCGGTGATCCCGGAGAACAGCGAGGACAAGGGTCCGCAGTTCACGGCGCCGGAGGCGCTGGCCACCAAGGTGCGGATCGAACCGTACAACCAGGACGGCTACGCCGGCAGCGAGATCTACTTCGACGATCTGAACTTCGGTGAGGTCGAACAGCTCGCCCAGCTCTCCGACCAGGCGCAGGGCCTGTTCGAACTGAAATTCCAGCGCAACGGGGATCTGGTGAGCCTCAACGGCCGCGTCGATCTGGAGACCCTGGCCCCGCACGGCTCGGATGTGCAGCTGAGCGTGGCGTTCCCGGCCCGGGTCGCCAAGACCAACGGCACCCGCGAGGGCGATTCGGTGGTGTCCTGGAAACTGCCCGCCGGTGAGGTGAGCACGGTGCGTGCCGAGGTCGGCTACGCCGATCCGAACACCCGCTCGTTCGCCGGCTGGGCGGGTATCGTCGGCGGGATCACGCTGGCCGTGGCCGCCGTCGTCGCCGCCCTGGCCTTCCTCGACCGCAATCCGCCCGCTCCGGGCGCCCCCGCCGGCTTCTCGCTGCGCCGCTGGTGGGACCAGGTCAAGAACGACGCATGAACCCGGCAGCGTGGTGCGGCCGGTTCACCTTCCGCACGCCGCCCGGCATCGTCCGAGCCGGACCGGGTCTCGGTCCGGCCGTGCCTCCCGGAACACCACGCTCGGCCGCGCGGGCCGGGCTGCGGAACCGGTGCCACTGGTCCGGGCGGTCGGCATCGTCTGCTGCGCCCCCCGCCCCGGCATCGTCCGCGGCGTACCTCGCCCCCGTACCGAGCCCGGCGGCCGGCGCCCCGGCCACGTCCGCTGTGTCCCTCGTCCCCATGCCGAGCCCGGCAGCCGGCGCCCCGGGCCGCTCCGCGCCGGCCCGCCTCCCCGCCTCGTCCGCGACGATCTCCCGCCGGGATCTGTCGCCGCGGCTGTACGCATACCGAGTTCGGCCGTGACATGTCGTCCGCCGGGCTCCGCCGGGCCGGTCGGCAGGCTGGGCAGCGCCGCGCCGGTCCGGGAGGATCCTGGGCCCGTCTACCGGCTGTGCCTTCGGGCGGTGGCCGCGGGGGCCGCAATCGCCTGCGGCTGCGCGGGGCTGACGGTATGGAACCGGAAAACGATGCCGCGGCTCGCCGGCCCGGGGGCACCGGTCGCCGAGGCGGTGACCGTCTGTGTGCCCGCCCGCGACGAAGCCGACCGGCTCCCCGCGCTGATCGCGGATCTGCGCGCCCAGACCGGTATCGCCCGGCTGCGCATACTCGTTCTCGACGACGATTCCGCCGACGATACGGCCGAGCGGGCGGCGCGGGCGATCGACGGCGACCCCCGCTGCACCCTGGTGCGCGGCACCGCCGAGCCACCGCCGGGCTGGACCGGAAAGGCCGCGGCGTGCCGGGTGCTGGCCGGCACCGCCGAACACCTCGCTCGGAGCTCCGGCCCGGCGGACGGGGTCCTGATCTTCCTGGACGCCGATATCCGGCTCGCCCCGGGCGCCCTCGCCGCGGCGGTCGCGGAGCTGCGCGACCGGGCGGTCGCGCTGGTATCGCCGTGGCCGGAGCAGCAGGCGGGCACGGTCGCCGAACGGCTGATACAGCCGCTGCTGTGCTGGTCGTGGGCGTCCACCCTGCCGGTGCGGTCCGCCGATCGCACCACTCTGACCTCGACAGTGGTCGCGTGCGGGCAGTTCCTGGTGTTCGACGCCGCCGCCTACCGGGCGATCGGCGGGCATGCGGCGGTCGCCGGGAGCGCCACCGAGGACCTGGATATCGCCCGGGCGCTGCGCCGCGCCGGATACCGCACCGCGCTGGTGGCGGCGGGCCCGTTCGCCCGTACCCGGATGTACCGGGACGGGCGCGAACTCGGGGCCGGGTACCGCCGCTGGCTGTGGTCCGCCTACGGCGGTTCGGTGGCCGGCGGGCTCGCGGTGGGGATGGTGGCCGGATGGGCGTATTGGCTGCCACCGCTGGCCGCCGCGCTGGGTCGCGGCCCGCTCCGCCGGTGGGGGCTGCTCGGCTACGGTGCCGCGGTGGCCGGACGGCTGGCGGCGCGCGGCCTGGAAACCGGCCGGCCACCCGGGCGGGGCGATCTGGCCGCCGCGGTTTCCCACCCAGCGGGCGTGGCCGGCTACTTCTTCCTATGGGCCCGGTCACACCGCGACCGCCGCCGCAACGCTCTCACCTGGAAAGGACGCCCACTGGGCGCCTGATAAGAGCTGGACTCTCGCTGATTCTTGGTCTTGTGCCGGTACCGGCCGAGTCCGATGATGAATCGGCCCGGACCGAATCGGCGGGCAACAGGCCCTTCCGGCCCGGGTTCGAGGAGGCTCGTATGACCATCGCCGTCCACCGCACTACCGAGACCGACTGGGCGCACTGGCATACCCGCTGCTCGGCGCGGCTGCTCGATCCGCGGCACCGGCCCGACCCGATCGTGCGGTACTCGCTCGGCGAGGCACCCGAACAACTGCCGGATGTTCCGGGCACCTGGTGGGTGGTCGACGGACGGGTCTTCGTCGCGGCCAAACCGGGCGACCGGCTCGACCACGAAGGACACCGGATCGCCGGGATCGAGATCCTCGATCCGCTCGAAGGCGGCCCGGGAATCCTCCTGCGACACGACGACCGCGCCCTGGAAGTTGTGCGGCAGAACGGACAGACCGCGATCCGCGTCTACGAACCGGGGCGCACCTCATGAGTCCCACAGTGCCGGAGCACACGGCAGACTCCGGCGGCACCGCAGTGCCGCCGGACGGACGCCCGGTCGAGTGAAGTCCACGGCCCCTCTCACCGGCCGGCGGAGCTCTTCGGCAGGTGGCGAAGTATTCGACTCACAGGGTGGTTCCGCCGGATCCCGGACCGCGAAGTGTTGGCGACGGGTGCCGGGGCGCGTGATGGCCACCCGGCGGGATCAGGCGCTCAGCGGCGCGGCCGTCACCCCGTAGCCGAGGTTGGTGAGGACCTCGCTGGTGGCCTTGGCGAAGTTCAGGGTGATGAAATGCAGGCAGGGCGCGCCCTCGGCGATCAGCCGCTCCCCCATTTCGGTGGCGATCTCGATCCCGGCGGCGCGGACGGCGGCGCGATCCTCTTCCTGGCCCGAACCCGCGGCGCGGCGCAACCGGTCGATCACCCGATCCGGGAGCGGCCGGCCGCACAATTGCTCGGCGCGTTCCACGGTGCGCAGCGAGGTGATCGGCATCAGCTCGGGAATGATCGGTTTGGCGCCCTCGACGGGGTCCAGCGCGACGATCCGGTCGCGCAACCGCAGATAGTCGTCGACGTCGAAGAACATCTGGGTGATCGAATATTCCGCGCCCGCACGCAGTTTCGCCGCCAGGAAGGCGGTATCACAGTCCAGGTCGGGCGAGCGGTGATGCCCCTGGGGGAACGACGCCACCCCGACGTGGAAATCACCGAGATCGCGCACGATCCGCACCAGTTGCTCGGCGTACTCCACCCCGTCGGGATGTTTGTGCCATTCGCCGAGCGGATCGCCGGGCGGGTCGCCGCGCAGGACAAGGATATTGCTGATTCCGGAGTCGGCGTAGGCGCCGACGATGGAGCGCAGTTCGGCCACGCTGTGCCCGACCGCGGTGAGATGGCCGACCGGCAGCAGAGTGGTCTCCTGGGCGAGCTGCCCGGTGACCCGGACGGTGCGGTCGCGGGTGCTGCCGCCGGCGCCGTAGGTCATCGAGACGAACGCCGGATGCATCCGCTCGAAGGTGCGCACCGCGCGCCACAACCGCTGTTCACCGGCCTCGTCACGCGGCGGGGAGAACTCCACCGAGAACGGTACGGCGCCCTCGGCGTGCCGCCGCAGGCTCTGCACGACCGAAGGCGTCGCGGAGACGTCCGGTGACGTGGAGGACGGCCGGCCAGGGGTCGGGAGTCCCCGCGCGTTGTCGAAAGTCACCGGCCCAGTCTAAAGCCGTAGCCGAATACGGACGCCCGGCCGTTCCCTCGCCGGGCGCCACCCGGTCCGGGCCGGAGTGCTCCCCCGCGTATTCTGTGCCCATCGAGCATGAGCGGGACGCCGGTGACCGGTCCGCACGACGACGCGGACGCCGCGCCGTGGGCGAGGTATCACGTGACCGCATCCGGTTCCGGGCCGCTCATACCCCGATCGAGGTCCCGCCGCCGCGGCGGGTGACCATGGGGCGCCCCCTGGTTGCCCGCGCACCGGTCCGGCGTGGCCGGTGAACCGACGAGCTGGGAGGTCATCCTGTCCGCAGGAACCGGTACTCCGATACGGCCCGGGCCGGCCTCGGCCGTACCCGGCACAGCGGCCTTCGCGACGGCCGTAGAACAGGCGCTGACCGGCTATTTCGCCACTCGCGCCGAAGCCGTCACCGAACTCGGCCCGGTGTTCATCGATGCGGTCGGGGCGCTGGAATCGTTCGTCCTGCGCGGCGGTAAACGTACCCGCCCCGGTTTCGCCTGGATGGGCTGGCTCGGCGCCGGCGGCGACCCGGCGGGGCCGCAGGCCGGCGCGGTACTGCAGGCCTGCGCCGCGCTCGAACTGGTGCAGGCGTGCGCGCTGATCCACGACGACATCATCGACAGTTCCCGCACCCGGCGCCGCTTCCCCACCGTGCACGTCGACTTCGAGCAGCGCCATCACTATCAGGGCTGGTCCGGCGATTCGGCCCACTACGGCGAATCGGTGGCGATCCTGCTCGGTGATCTGGCGCTGGCCTGGGCCGACGATATGGTGCACGGCAGCGGGCTGGATCCGGCGGCACTGGCCCGGTTCGCGCCGGTCTGGGCCGGGATGCGCACCGAGGTGCTGGGCGGCCAGCTGCTCGATGTGCACGGTGAGGCGAGCGGCGACGAATCGGTGGCCGCGGCGCTGCGGATCAACCGGTACAAGACCGCGGCCTATACGGTCGAGCGCCCGCTGCATCTGGGCGCGGCGCTCGCCGGCGCCGATCCCGGCCTGATCACCGCCTACCGCACCTACGGCACCGATATCGGGATCGCGTTCCAGTTGCGCGACGATCTGCTCGGGGTGTTCGGGAATCCGGAGGTCACCGGTAAACCGTCGGGTGACGATCTGCGCGAGGGTAAACGCACCGTGCTGGTCGCCGAGGCGCTGCAGCGGGCCGCCGAGCTGGACCCCGCCGCCGGCGACCGGCTGCGCGCCGGAATCGGCACCGACCTCTCCGAGGAACAGGTGGGCGAACTCCGTGACCTGCTGGTCGCCCTGGGTGCGGTCGACGCCGTGGAAGCCCGGATCGCCGCCCTCACCGACCAGGGCCTCACCGCCATCGAAGCCAGTTCCGCCACCCCGGAGGCCAAACAACACCTGAAAGCCATGGCCGTGGCCGCCACCCGGCGCGCGGCATGAGCGGGTCAGGCCTGGAGGCGGTAGCGCAGCGTCACCACGCAAGGCCGCCGCACATGCCCCATCGACACAGCATGAGCGGGTCAGGCCTGGAGGCGGTAGCGCGGGTGGGGAGAGTATGAGGTCGGTTCCGGGCCCCGTGGACAACGTTGTCGTGGTCGGCGCGGGGTTGTCCGGTCTGTCGGCGGCGTTGTATCTCACCGGTGCGGGTTGTTCGGTCACGGTGGTGGAGCGTGCCGATCATCCCGGCGGGCGGGTGGGGCGCTACCGGTTCGGCGATTACGAGATCGATTCGGGGGCAACCGTTCTCACCCTGCCGGAGCTCGTGGACGACGCGCTGGCCGCCGTCGGCCTCGATACCGATACCGCGGTGCCACCGTTGCGGATCCGGCCGCTGGCGCCGGCGTATCACGCCCGGTTCGCCGACGGCTCCGATCTGCGGGTCTTCTCCGACGCCGATCGGATGAGCACGGAGGTTGCGCGGGCCTGCGGATCCGACGAGGCCGCACGGTATCGGCGGCTGCGCGACTGGCTGGGCCGCGTGTACCACGCCGAATACGACGAATTCCTGGCGGCGAACTTCGATTCGCCGCTGGATCTGGTCCGGCTCCCGGGCAAACGCGCGGCCCTGCTGAACCTGATACGGCTCGGCGCTTTCAGGCGACTCGGCCGGCGGGTCTCCAGGACCTTGCGCGATCCGCGGCTGAGCCGGCTGTTCACCTTCCAGGCCCTGTACGCCGGGATGGCGCCCGCCCAGGCGCTGGGCGTCTACGGCGCAATTCCTTATATGGATACCGGCCTGGGCGTCTATTTCCCCGAGGGCGGTATGCGGGCGGTCGCCGATACGCTCGCCGGCGCGTTGACGGCCGCGGGCGGGCGGCTCGAACTCGGCACCGAGGTCACCGGGATCGACTACCACCCGGGCCGCGGGCCACGCCGCGCGCGACAGGTGGTCCTGGCCGGTGGCCGGACCCTGCCCTGTGACGCCGTGGTGCTCACCGCCGACCTCGGAGCGCTGAACCGATTCGGTCTGCGGCCCCGTCGCGGGCTGCGGGCCTCCCCGTCGGCGGTCGTCGCGCACGGGGTCGTACCGGCGGCGGTCGCCGAACAGTGGCCGGTGCAGGCACATCACACCATCGATTTCGGCGCCGCCTGGGCGCAGACCTTCCGGGAGATCACGGCCCGCCACGGTGGCCGCCCGATGAGCGATCCCTCGTTGCTGCTGACCCGTCCCGCGCTCAGCGATCCCGGCCTGTACCTCGACCGCGACGGAGTGCGCTGGGAGCCGTTCTCGCTGCTGGCACCGTGCCCGAACCTGGATTCGGCGCCGCTGGACTGGGCCCGCCTGGGCCCGGCCTACCTGCGCGAACTGCTGGCGGTGCTGGAGCGGCGCGGATATCACGGCATAACGCGGGAATTCCGGGTCGACCGTCTCGACACGCCCGCGACGTGGCGGGATCAGGGCATGATCGCCGGAACCCCGTTCTCGGCGGCGCATCTGTTCCGCCAGACCGGCCCGTTCCGGCCGCGGAACTTCCCCCGCGGCAGCGCGAACGTGGTCCTGGCCGGTTGCGGAACCACCCCGGGGGTCGGTGTGCCGACGGCACTGCTGTCCGGAAAACTCGCGGCCCAACGCATTGTGGGCGAGAATCGCGGGGTCCGGACGCGCGCCCGGACCACCGTCCGGCAGTCTCCTGCGAAGGAAGCCGTAAACTGAGCGCCGACCTATTCGCCCGCGGTTGCGACCGCCGACCATTTGGGGGGACCGACACCTGATGCCAGCCCCCCATACGCACACCACCACCGCCGTTCAGCTCGCCGGTACCGGCGCCCCCGCGACGGCCCCGCCGGCGCCGGCTCGTACGGTCGGCCGAGCCGGTTTCGCGCCCGGCTTCTTGGGCTGGGTGCGGTTCTGCGCCGATTTCCTGCGCAGCCCGGAGGGGCATGCGGCGCTGCTCGGTTTCTTCGGCGCGGTCATGATCACCTTCGGCGGGTTCGGGGCCGGCAGTGTCCGCAAACGCGATCCACTCCTCGAAGCTGTGCACCTGTCCTGGCTGCGGTTCGGGCACGGGTACGCGCTGTCGATGATCTGCGTGTGGGTGGGCGTGCTGATGATGGTGGCCGCCTGGGTCCGGCTGGGCCGTATCACGCTGGGTTTCGGCGGGCACTCCGGCGAGGTCCGCCTCAACGAGTTACGCGCGATCGTCGGTATCTGGATCACCCCGCTGATGTTCGCGGTGCCGATGTTCAGCCGCGACGCCTACTCCTACCTCGCCCAGGGTGCGCTGCTGCGCGACGGTTTCGACCCCTACCAGGTGGGTCCCGTCGCCAATCCCGGTGTGCTGCTCGACAATGTGAGCACCGTCTGGACCACCACCACCGCCCCCTACGGCCCGGTGTTCCTCCTGATGGGCCGGGCTATCACCGCGGTCACCGGGGACAGCGTGGTGGCGGGCACCATCGCGCTGCGGTTCGTGATGTTGCCGGGCCTGGTACTGATGATGTGGGCGGTGCCGTATCTGACCAAACATCTCGGCGGCAAGCCCACGGTCGCGCTGTGGCTGGCCGTGCTCAATCCGCTGGTGCTGATCCATCTGATCGGCGGCGTGCACAACGAGATGCTGATGGTGGGCCTGATGTGCGCGGGGATCGCGCTGGTGCTGGAACGTCATCATGTGGCGGGAATCGTGGTGGTGGCGATCGGCGTCGCGATCAAGGCCACGGCCGGGGTGGCGCTGCCGTTCCTGGTGTGGATCTGGATGCTGCACGAACGCGACCGCCGCGCCGAGGACGGCCAGCGGGCGGCGCTCGCGACGAGCAGCCGGGAATTCCTGGCACACCACTGGAAGATGTTCGCAAAGATCGCCTCGCTCGGGCTGGCGGTGTTCGCGGTGGTGTTCGCGGCGGCCTCGGCGATCGCTGGAGTCGGGATCGGCTGGCTCACCGCGCTGTCGGGGTCGCAGAAGATCATCAACTGGTTGTCGCTGCCGACGATCCTGGCGCATATCACCACCTGGATCACACCCTTCGAACTCGGCTCGATCCTCGAGGTCACCCGCCTGCTGTGCATGGTCGCGCTGCTGGGCCTGCTGGTATGGACCTGGTGGCGGTTCAAACTCACCGAACGTGATGCGGTGCTGGGGATTCTGATCGCCTTCGTCGCGATCGTCATCCTGTCCCCGGCCGCACTGCCCTGGTACTACTCGTGGCCGCTGGCGCTGGCCGCCGGTTTCGCCCTGTCGACCACCACCCTGATGACGCTGGTCGGTGTGTGCACCTGGTTGATGCTGGTGTTCCAGCCCGACGGTTCGATCGGCCTCTACAACTTCTGGCATGTGGCGGCCGCCACCTTCGCCTCTGTCGTCGCCGCGCTCTCGCTGCGCACGGTCGACCCGCTGCGCCTGCGCGGCACCCCCCGGCAGATCACAACGCCCGCGGTCACCACCGGACCGTGAACGCCGAGCACGGTCGTACGATCGCCGGCGGACTCGATCCCGGCTCCGCCGGGCAGTCCGACAACACACCGGCAGCTCCCGCCCCGACGGCCCGCGACGACACGGCCGGCACCGGTGCCGGCCGTGCGCAATCGGCCGATATCGCAGCGCACGGGTGGGCCGCGGACCACGATGTCCGCGCGCGGACTCGCGAATTCCCGGCCCCCGGCGCCGCCATTGCCTACCGCACCACTGATCCCGCACCCCTGCGCCGGGCATACGACCGGTGCCGCCGCACGGCCGCGATTCACGGGCGCACCTATTACCTCGCAACCCGGCTACTGTCTGCCGAGCAGCGTCCCGCCGTGCATGCGCTCTACGCCTTCGCCCGGATGGTGGACGATATTGTCGACGCCACGGCACCCACACCGAACCCCGCGAGGATGCTGGACTCCGTCGAGTTCGCGCTACGCACCTCATGGTCACAGCCCACCGCGACTCCGCTCGGCTCTGCTCCGTCCGACGCGACCCCGCCGCTCGGCCGTCCGTCCGGCGCGAGCCCACAGCCCGGCTCCACCCCGTCCCGCACGACCACAACACCTGACGCGCCCCCGACCGACACTCTGCCCGCCGCAACCCCGGCACCCGGGCGATCCGACGGGACCTCACCGATCGACCTGCCGCCACCTGGCGCACTGCCGGACGGATTCGCCGAAATCGCCCTCGCCCTCACCGATACCGTCATCCGGTTCGCCATTGAACCCCGGCATTTCTGGAGCTTCCTCGACTCGATGCGGATGGACGCCCCCGATTCACCGCTGTACCGGAACCGCTATCCGACAATGGCCGCACTGAACGAATACATGCGTGGTTCGGCGGCGGCGATCGGCCTGCAGTTGCTACCCGTCCTCGGCACGGTGTGCCCGCGCGCCGCGGCCGAACCCGCGGCCGCGGACCTGGGCAATGCCTTCCAGCTCACCAATTTCCTGCGCGATATCGGTGACGACCTCGACCGCGGCCGCATCTACCTACCCGCCGACGAACTCACAGCGTTCGGCGTCGACGAGGCACTGCTGACACACTGCCACCGCACCCGCCGTACCGATCCGCGGGTGCGCCGCGCCCTCGCACACCTCATCGCCGTCAACCGCGACCTCTACCGCCGCGCTCGTCCGGGTATCGACCTGCTCCACCCGCGCGTCCGCCCAGGTATCCGCACCGCGGCCACCCTGTACGCCGCGATCCTGGACCGTATCGAAGACAACGACTACGCCGTGTTCGCCCAGCGCGCCGTGGTGCCGACCCCTCGCCGGCTCCGACTCGCCGCCGCCGCAGCGCTGCCGAGGTAGAGCCGACCGGCCACACGCGCCGGCCGAGGCAACGTCGCCCGCCCCCGCACCGACCAACCACGGCGGCGCCGAGTCCAGCGAGGCCCTGGGAGGGTTCGGCCCCCCTTGGTCTCTGCGTTCAGCCCCCCGGTACACGCGGCTGCGCCGCATTCTCTCGCGGGGCTGAACCCAGGGACGGGCCGCACCCTCCCAGGGCCGCGCTGGACTCGGCGCCGCCGGGGGTGGTCGGTGCCGGGGTTCGCCGGTCTGTCCGCCGCCGACGACACCCGAGCCACGCCGGCGGCAGGGTCCGGCGAGGTGCGGCCGATCTCCCTGGCCGATCGCCGGCGCCGGCGTATCGCCGCCACGCTCGCCGCCGCCGCGGTGAT
>NZ_JARWPM010000087.1 GCF_029869215.1 Nocardia carnea | reverse complement strand
CCCCCCCCCGCCCCCCCCCCCCCCCCCCCCCCCCCCCCCCCCCCCCCCCCCCCCCCCCCCCCCCCCCCCCCCCCCCCCCCCCCCCCCCCCCCCCCCCCCCCCCCCCCCCCCCCCCCCCCCCCCCGCCCCCCCCCCCGGGGGTTCTTGTCGTCCCGGTTTCGCGGGCGGACGCGGCCCTTGCCGGGCCGGTCCCTACCCGCTCAGCGGATCCGGAAGATCACCAGCCGCTGCACCACGAAGTTGATGACGGTGGCCGTACCCTGGGCAATCACATACGCCGTCGGGACCCGCCACCACACGCCTTCGTCGAAGATCTCGTAGAACATCCAGTTGATCCCGACCTGCACGCAGAAGGTCAGGGCGTACAGCACGACCACCGCGATGAACCGGGCCCGGCTCGGCGGCGCGTTGAACGTCCACCGCCGGTTGATCAGATAGGCGGTCGTCGTGCCGGCGATGAACCCGATCGCCTTGGCGAGGTTCACCGGCAATCCGGCCACCTCGAGCAGCAGCCAGTACAGCCCGAAGTCGACCACCGCCGAGAGCGCACCGGTGACCGTGAACCGCACCAGCTGCGTCACCAGCCCGATCTGCGCACTCTCCGGCCCGGTGGCATTCGGCGCGAGCCCGGCGTTCACCTGCTCCCCGGACGAAACGGAAAAATCCCCGGTCTCCCCCGGCGCCACCCGGGGTCCCCGGCTCACTGCATTGCTTTCAGGGGGCACGGCCGAAATCTACTTGCCGGCCCCGGCCCATGGGCCCCCGGGGCACCGACCGCTGCCCGGCACGCAGCGCAGGACCGACCTCGGCGTGAGCCCATGATCTCGGTCACCGCGAAAGACAGGACCCGAACAGCCCGCCTCCCGGCAAAACCGAGAGATTTCCCCCGAACTTCGCCCACAGCGCCTCCTCGGTTTTCCCACCTTCGAATCCGTTCCCCCCGCTCCGGCCCACATTCGTGGTTCGGGGCCCGTCGCGGTCTGGGGCGGCAGAGCGGGGGGGCGAAGCGGAGGGGCGGCGGAGTGAAGAACGAGACTTCGGGGCCCCGAACCGGCGACGCCGGACGCGGCGCAGTCGAACACAGTGAAGAACGAGACTTCCGGGGGCCCCGAACCCGCGCCGCCGCAGGCGACGCCATGTTGCAGTAGCCTCTATGCCGATGTCCACGAAAGCTCCGACCTCGACCCCGTCGTCCGGTACCGAGACCCCGGCGGCCGGCGAACCAGATACTGCCGGTGCAGGGTTCGCGCTACCCACTCAGACCCGCACGCTCACCGGGTGGGCTCGTACCGCGGCGACCACCGCCGAGGTGCTCTCGACCAGCGATCCCGAAGTCATCGCGCGCGCGGTGGCCATGGTCGCCGAGGACAACGACGGTAAACCGGCCCATTTGCGGCGTGGTGTGATCGCCCGCGGTCTCGGCCGTTCGTACGGCGACAACGCCCAGAACGCGGGCGGCCTCGTCGTCGATATGACCGCGCTGAACAAGATCCACCGGATCGACCGGGACACCCGGATGGTGGATGTCGACGCCGGTGTGAATCTGGACCAGCTGATGAAGGCCGCGCTGCCGTTCGGGCTGTGGGTTCCGGTGCTGCCGGGTACCCGGCAGGTCACCGTGGGCGGGGCGATCGGCTCCGATATCCACGGCAAGAACCATCACAGCGCGGGCAGCTTCGGTAACCATGTGCGGTCGATGCAGTTGCTCACCGCCGACGGCACCGTGCAGACCATCAGCCCGAAGAAGAACGCCAAGCTGTTCTGGGCCACCGTCGGCGGCTGCGGGTTGACCGGCATCATCCTGCGGGCCACCATCGAGATGACCCCGACCGAGACCGCGTACTTCATCGCCGACGGTGATGTGACCTCGGGTCTGGACGAAACCATCGCTTTCCACAGCGACGGCTCCGAGGACAAGTACGAGTACAGCTCCGCCTGGTTCGACGCGCTGAGCCCGATGCCCAAGCTGGGCCGCGCGGTGATCTCGCGGGGTTCGCTGGCGAAACTGGATCAGCTGCCCAAGAAGTTGCGGAAGAACCCGCTCGGATTCACCGGGAAGACGTTCCTCACTTTCCCGGATGTCTTCCCGAACGGCTTGCTCAACAACAAGACTTTCACCCTGGCCACCGAGATCTGGTACCGCAAGGGCGCCACCTACCGGCAGAAGCCGCAGGATCTGACGGCCTTCTATCATCCGCTCGATATGCTCGGCGAATGGAACCGCGCCTACGGTTCGCGCGGTTTCCTGCAGTATCAGTTCGTGGTGCCGCCGGAGGCCGTCGCGGAGTTCAAGCAGATCCTGATCGATATCCAGGCCAGCGGGCACTATTCGTTCCTGAATGTGTTCAAGTACTTCGGCGAGGGCAATCAGGCCCCGTTGAGTTTCCCGATGCCGGGCTGGAACGTCTGCCTGGATTTCCCGATCGTGCCCGGGCTCAACGAGTTCGTCACCGAACTGGACCGGCGAGTGCTCGAATTCGGCGGCCGGCTCTACACCGGGAAGGATTCGCGGACCACCGCCGAAACCTTCCATCAGATGTATCCCCGGATCGACGAGTGGATCAAGGTGCGCCGCAGCGTCGACCCGACAGGCGTATTCATGTCCGATATGGCGAGAAGGCTGGAGCTTCAGTGATCAACGCGGTAGGCAATCCGCAGACCATTCTGCTGTTCGGCGGGACCTCGGAAATCGGCCTCGCGATCTGCGCGGAGTACCTGAAGAAGGGCCCGGCCCGGGTGATCCTGGCCACCCTGCCCGGTGACCCGCTGCGCGATACCGCCGTAGCCCAGATGAAGGCCTCGGGCGCCGGCGAGGTCGATGTGATCGATTTCGACGCGCTCGATACCGCCGCCCACGGGGAAGTGGTGGAGAAGGCGTGGGCCGGCGGCGATATCGATGTCGCGATTGTCGCTTTCGGGCTGCTCGGCAATGCTGAAGAGCTATGGCAGAACCAGGCCAAAGCGGTGCAGATCGCACAGATCAACTACACCGCCGCGGTGTCGGTGGGCGTGCTGGTCGGCGAGAAGATGAAGGCACAGGGCTTCGGCCGGATCATCGCCATGTCGTCGGCGGCCGGCGAGCGGGTGCGGCGCTCCAACTTCGTGTACGGCTCCACCAAGGCCGGGCTGGACGGGTTCTACCTGGGCCTCGGCGAAGCGCTGCGGCCGTTCGGGCCGCGAGTGCTGGTGATCCGGCCGGGTCAGGTGCGCACCACCACCACGATCGAGCACTGGAAGGCCACCGGAGCCAAGGAAGCGCCGTTCACGGTGGACAAGGAAGAAGTGGCCGCACTGGCCGTGGCGGCGTCGGAGAAGGGCAAGGAGCTCATCTGGGCACCGGGCGCGTTCCGGTACGTGATGATGATTCTGCGCCATATCCCGCGCCCCATCTTCCGCAAACTGCCGGTCTGACGGTAGACGCGCGGACAACCCCCTCGGCGACGCCACCACCGGCAACCATGTCGCGACATGATCGTCGAACCGTCCGGACGGGCAACCCAGCAAGCCCGGACAGCGCGGTGCGGCCGACGAGGCCGGGGCATGGCCGGAACGGTTCGCGCGCCGGCCCTGCCCGAGGTCCGGCACAGAAAGCTCGAGGGCCGTCGCGGCCGGATCTACTCCGGTAGCGACGGCCCTCGTCGTATTTCGATTCACCCGGCCACGGGAACCCGTGGCCGGGTTCGCTGTCACACGCGTGTCATTCGCTGGCCCAGTTCCCGGCGCAGCACCTCCTGAGACGGCAGGCGCCCGAGGACGCGCAATACCGTGGGTCGTAGTTCTCGCTGCTCCTCATCGGTGAGCAAGCCGACGAGATCGCGCAGTTCCATATCGTCGAAGGCCGAGGTCATGCGACCCAGGGTACGGCGTGAGTCCGCGTTCGTCATCCGTTCCGGAATTCCCTCACCTGGAAATAAACCATGGTGTGAGGGATCGCACATGATAGACGAGTTTCGATGTAGCACAGCGCAGTTCAACTCACTTTGATCGGATCGTCGACTGCCAGACCACTGCGGGCCTCCTCCGTGACGGTGAGTTCGGCGGGCCGCGCGTCCGGCCGGTACGGGGTGTAGCGCTCGAGCGACCCCCAGTCGCGCGCCCAGTCGTCCGACAGATAGGTCGCCACCGAATCCGCTTGCAGCAGTAGTTCGGTCCAGCCCAGCGGGCCGCCGCCGATATGGTCCTGCCAGGCGTTGGAGGCATCGGAGCCCACCCGGTCGGGGAGGATGCGCCAGCGCGGGACCTCCGCGACACCGTGGCTGTGGTCGAACGGCCGCTGGCAGCCGAAGGCCAGCCCGACATGCCAGTCGAGCAGAACCGGATCGGTATGTCCGACAACCGAATCCAGCGTCGCCAGCCGCGGCAGGCGAGGCGGTGTGACGGCCAGCCACTGCCGCTCGGTGATGTCGTTGTCCACCGCGACCAGCCGCACGGCGTTCACCTCGGGCGGCAGCTGGTCCAGCGGCACGCGCAGATTGCGCCACGACGGGTTCGGGCCGATATCCAACGGTGTCACCGAACCGAGCACGTTCATGGTGCCGTCGGCGGCGCGGGTGCCGTATTCGACGGTGAGGTCCTGCCCGTAGGTCATGACACCGTCGGCATCCACCGATTTGATCCGCCCGGCGGCGGTGATCGCCAGCACGCGGTAGGCGGGGTCGGCGCGCATCTCGTCGGTGAGTTCCAGGCGATACCACTGCGTGGTCAGCTTCGCCTGCTGCTGCTCATCGGACTGATAGCTGCCGAGCACCGGGGTGCGGGCGGGGTCCAGGCCGAAGGGCAGGGCCACGGTGGAGCCGTTGATACCCGGTTGCGCCTCGGTACCGCCGCCGGTTCCGGCGCCGGTGGTATCGGTGGTTTTGTTCTCGGTATCGGATTCGATGGAGTTCGCACTGCCGGACACCGTTTCCTCGGCGTCGGCGGTGAGATCGTCGGCGACACCGTCCGGCGTGAAGCCGGTCGTCCCGGTATCGGGATCGGTGGAGATCAGGCCGTTCGCCGGGTCGCCCTCGTACGGTTGCAGCAGGGAATCGGCGGTATCGGTTTCGACCAGCACCTCGTCGGCGAGTCCGCACGGATCCCCGGCGAGAGCCCGGACGTTCGATTTCGCGATCGAGTACGCCGGGTACTGAGCCACTGCGGCCTTGGTCAGGGACGCGATCTCGAACAGCACGACCACAGCCGCCGCGACCGTAAGCGGTGCGGAAGCGTAACGCGCCGAACGGGACGGCGAATCGCTGCGATACGGCGCTCGGTAGTGGAACCAGAGCGCGAGCAGGAGGGCGAGAACGCTGAGACCGAGGAACAGTGTCGAGAAGCCTTTACCCGCGAGCAGCGGTGCCTTGTCCCACCACGGGACACCGTAGCTGGATACGTACCACCAGCCGTTCGAGCCGGTGAACGTGACCGCCAGCAGGAACAGCACGGCGGCCGCGAAAAGCGAACGGTTGCGGGGTGCGCGAATACCGTTGGTACCCACCGCGACTGCCGCCAGCGCGGCCAGCGAACCGGCCAGGCCCGCGTACACACCGAAATGATGGGTCCATTTGGTGGGTGTGAACATCATCAGCAGCAGCGAGGCGAACACGATGCCGAGAATGCGCACCGACGGCCCGCGGGAGGTCCCGGGGATACGGCCCTTGCGCAAGACCTGCAGTACGCAGACCAGCAGGCACAACAGCATCAGCAGGACCCCGAAACGCCGGGCCAGCGAACCGTCCGGGGAGAGCATGAGCAGCGAATCCCAGCGGGTGCGTTCGTCGAACCACGCCACGTTCGGACCCACCACGGTACGTACCCGGGTGGCTTCCAGCACCGTCGACAGGGTCTGATCGGCAAAAATCACCACCAGCACCAGAGTTCCGGCGGCGATACCGGGCGCGAGCAAGCTCGCGTACCGCAGTACCGCACCCGCGCTGCGCGCTACCGCCTCCGGGCCTGACTCGCCCGTGCCGGTACGTGCCCGTTTGATGATGATCTGCAGGACCGGGCGTGAGCCCGCGATCAGCGCGGCGATACAGATGAGGCCCGTGGGGCCGGCGGCCAGCGAGAACGCGGCGATCAGGATGGCGATCGCGGCCGGGAGCAAACGCGCGGTGGCGATGGCGCGTTCGATCGAGCACCAGGTGAGCAGCGCACCGGCGGCAATCAGCGGCTCCGGCCGCAGGCCGTTGTCGTAGGGCAGCCAGAACGCCAGGAACACCAGTCCCGCGGTCCACAGCGCGACCCGGTTACCCCGCACCCGGGCACCGAGGCGGGGCAGTACCTCCCGGCTGATCACCAGCCAGCAGACGATACCCGCGAGCAGGGTGGGCAACCGCATCCACGGACTGGAATCCGAGATCCGCGACATCCAGGCCAGCACCTCGTAGGACCAGCCGAACGGGGCCTCCGGGACACCGAACCAGCGGTAGTAGTTCGCGAGATAGCCGGCCTTCTCCGACACCCGGGCCATATTGAGGATGTAGCCGTCGTCCGAGGTGTTGGCGCCGACCACATGCCAGCCCACCAGCACCCCGAGCACCGCGGCGTCGGCGAGACCGAAACGCCACCAGTGCGCGGGCAGGAACCGGCGCGCGCGGCGGCCGTCGGTGGTGTCGAGCAGGTGCAGGGCCAGCAAGGCGAGCACGGTGAACACGACTGCGCCGATGATCGCCGCGAGTTTCAGCGGGCTCGGTGAGGATGTGAACCGGGAATCGATATCGGCGTGCAACCGGATCCCGGCGAGCTGCTCCGCCGGAAGGTCGGTGAACACACCGACCAGCTGCGGCCGGATATCCCGATCCACCTGCGCGCGAAACGGGGTGCCGTCGGCGCGCGTGGTGCCGGTGAGCTCGGCCGTGGTCGACGCCGCGGTCGTCACCACCGACAGCGATTCACAACCGGCGAGTTCCGCGCGTTCGGCGGCGAGCAGCGGGACATCGCGCAACACCACCGAGAGCGCGTCACCGGAGACGGTGACACGCAGGCCCTTCGCCGAGGCCTGGCCCGATTCGTCCGGCACGGTCGTCACCACCGTGCCCCCGGCGCCGGCGAGCACCGGGCACGGCACCTCGAGCTCGAGCCGCAACGGCTGATAACTCACCAGCGGCGCCTCGATATCGGTGGCGCCGGCCTGCGGCCATTCCAGCGCCGTCCGGTCCTGCCGGACCGGCAGAATCGGCGCCAGAATCGCCAGGACGAACCCCAATAGCCCGGATACGAGAGCCAACAGGCGGATACGGTTCGACGCTCGGGGAGATCGCTGCGGTCGCACGGGGCTCGACTCTAATAGGACACCACCGGGCGCGACGCATCCGCCGCAGGCAGATTGCGGTGTGCCGACATCCGGATCGCGCGGGTAGCGCCGGTCGCTGTCCCGTGCGCACAGCCGGCCCGGACGCGGAAAGACGCCACCGCGCGCCGGCACCAGGGAATACCGTGGGCCGGGCGGCACGCAATCGCGCCCGGAAACGGTACGGTGCCGATCGTCGACCGTTTTCGCGAGACGAACAATGCCCGTGAGTGGCGTGTCGAAGGCGTCGAGTATGCCGTGACGGCGGTGGTGAAGATGCGGGGTCGCCGAGCCGCTGCCGCTCGGCGCGCGAGGCCGGCGGCGAAACACCGTGGGGCGATCGGGTACCCGTGCGCGCGGCGAGACCGGGCATCGCAGCCGCGCCTACCTGGCCTGCGGCGTTGCGCGACCTCCTTTCCAGGGATGCGTAACGATCAGGTGGCCGCTGTGCGCGCCGGAGCTCAGGGCTGCACCACGATCAGGGTGAACGGCCCGATATCGGTTGCGGTGAACCGCGGGTCGTCGAAAAGCGCGGCCGGGAAGGCGACGGTGTAGCGGCGGACGTTCGGGTCGTTCGGGTAGACGTCGGCGGCGAGTCGCAGGGTGTACTCATCGCCGCTGCGGCGGAACAGGAACGCGTCCGGGGCGCGCCACGGGGACGCCGCCAACGCGTCGAGTAGTTCCTGCGGAGTCGCCAGCTCGCTCCATGCCTCGATGGTCGCGGAGCGGTCCGCGTAATCGGCCAGCGGGTTGGCGTAATGCGAGGTCAAACCCTGGAAACCGAAGTACGGGTAGTAGGCCAGGAAAGTGGTGTCGCCGGTGAGGATTACATTCTCCGACGGTTCGCGGCCGGTCTGCGCGCGCAGGGCGTCGTCGATGTGGTGGTAGTGGCGGACGGCGGCGGGGTCGCGCTGATCGGCGCGATGGCCGTCGCCGTCGGTATCGGTGTAGGCGGTGGTGATCTCGGGGGCCAGCACGTGCGGGATGTTCTGGCAGTAGGCCAGCGCACCGACGGTCGCGAGCACGATGGCCACCCAGCGGAACCGCGCCGGTTCGTTCAGCGCCTGGTACACCGCCCGGGCACCTTCCACGAAACCGAATCCGCCCGCCGCGGCCAGCAACACCAGCAGTACCGGTTCCAGCCGGAACGACAGCAGGGTGGTACCGGCCACGGTCGCCAGCATCGACAGCAGCGACCACAGATACACCGCGACGACCCCGAGCCCCAGCGATTGCGCGCGCCGCGAGGAGTTCGCGCGCAGCACCAGCCAGATCACCCCGACCAGGCACAGCGCACCGAGCAGCGAGAATTCCGCCATCGGCAGCGGCAGTTCGGACCCGGCCTCGGGCAGATAGTGGAACGCCCCACCGGATTCGAACTTCGGGTTGTCCAGCATCCGGAGCAGGAAGGGAACGAACACCGGCAGCGCCACCAGCGCAGCGACCGCGCCCATGACGATCAACCGCACCAGCGGGGCACCGATGGCCCGGCCGATGCCGTGTACTGGTTCGCGAGCCTCACCGGACTGCGCCGCGATCCGGCGCGGAGTGCGGGCCGCATACCGCGACCGGACCCCCAGCCCGGCCGCGACGACCGCCATGACCACCACCGTGAACACCGCGAACGCGAAGTAGAGCGTGTAGAAGGTGGCAGCGAGGCCGAGGAAGAGCCCGGTGCCCAGCACCGCGGCCCAGCCGCCCGCCGTCGCGGACGCGTCGTCGGTATCGGCCACCGGCACGCGCGGGACCGCGAGTTCGGCCGGGCGGTACAGCGCGCCCCAGGCCATCACGAGAACCGGCGGGATGAGGATGGCGATCACGGCGCCGTAGGCCTCGGGGGCGGCGTAGGTCACCCCCACTGCTGTCACCGCGGCGGTAACCCCCACTGCCCAGTCGGCGCGGATCAACCGCGACCACAGCACCAGCGAAATCACCGACGCCACGGCGATCGACGCGATCGCGTACGGCTTGAAGACCTCCCAGCCGTCCATCCCGAGCACATTCGCGACCCGCCCGCCGACCCAGAACCAGCCGGCCGGATAGAACGGCGGCAGATCCGCGTAGGTCATATCCCGCAGCGCCACGCTGTCGGTGAGCCGGGTCAGATATTCGGTGCGGAACTCCTGATCCACCGAGACCCCGAACAGGTACAGTTTCGTCGCGGCCAGCGGCAGCCCCAGGGTGACCGTGACGAACGCCGAGATCCCGGCCCAGGACAGCAGTTTCGCCCACCACCGGGCCCGGCGCAGCCGCAACAGCGCGATCGACACCGCCAGCAGCACCGCGGCACCGACCTGACCCACCGTCGTCAGTGCCCGCAGTACATTCGAGGAGTTGAACGCCGGCCAGTTCACCAGCGAAAACGCGACCAGCCCCACGGCGGCCACCAGCACGGCCACCACCGTCGCGAGCAGCGCCTCGCCGATTCCGGCCCCGACCTGACGCGCCCACCGCGCGCCACGACTCGTCCTCATCGGCGTCCTTACCTCCGGCTCCTGTACACGAACTGGCCGCCGGTCAGCCTAGTGGAGGGCTCCACGCCACCGTGGGCAGCGAACACCACACTCGGCTCGCCGACGCGTCCGGCCCCGGAGCCGACGGGTCCTCGGCAAACGCGGCTTCGAGCTCAAACGTCCTGCTCCGGTGGCCCTGCGTGCACATTGATCTGCTGAATTTCGGGCGAGATCCGGCCCGCGGTGACGAAGTCGTTGTCGTCGTGGACGATGACCAAGCCATGGTTTGCCGCTGTTGCGCATATCTGGAGATCAACTGCCGACAAGCATTGGTGCCTACCGAGCTCGGCAGCACGGTATTGATTCGTCGCGATCCACTGGCCGGCCCCTTGGGGTACGGCGATGTCCCGGTAGAGGGTGTCGAACATCGCACAGTACTTCGAGTACTCCGCCAGGTTTCGCGCCGACCGCAGGAACTCACTCCGCTGTGGATAGCACGAACGGAAATCACCGTCGGCCAGTGTCTGCCGCCAGCGCTCCAGAACGGATTGGTCACGGAGAATTCGCCACAGACCGGAAGAATCGATGAGGTACCGGTTCATCCTCCGTATGCCCGCTTGTCCGCCAAATGGGCGGCTTCGGCACCTTCGATATCCCAGTCACGCGCGAGTTCGAAGTAGTAATCGACCGCTGCAGCACGGCTCAGACGCTGGTTGTACTGCCGCAGGGCTTCCGCCACAGCAGCGGTCTTCGTCTTGTGACCGCCTAGCTTTTTCGCGGTCTCGAGCTCATCGTCGTCGATGTCGATGTGGGTCAAAGACATAACCGCCTCCTGTACATAACAGAGCCCGAGTAACGCAGTATATGTACATTCTAGCGGAGGTCCTCGACCACACCGAATCGATTATCAGTACACCCGCAGCATCCCCGGATCCCACAGACCGGTCCGGGTCGCGCTGCCGGTCTGCAGTTGCGCCGGGACCGCGTCGTAGTACTGGTCGTAGCGTTCCAGCGTGCCCCAGTCGCGACCCCAGTCGTTCTTCAGGTAGGTCGGGATGGTGGTGGATTTCGCCAGCATCTGGGAGAAGCCGAGCGGGCCACCGAATTCCTGGGCCTGCCAGGTGTTGGTGGAGCTCACCGCCAGCGGGCGGTCCGGCAGGATACGGAACTTCGGCACCTCGGCCACGCCGTTCTCGTGCCGGAACGGGCGCTGGCACGGGAACTGCAGCCCGACCGCCCAGTCGAGCAGGATCGGCTGTTCGGAACCGAGGTAGTCGTTGGCGGTTTCCAGCTTCGGCAGTCGCGGCGGGGTGAAGGCCAGCCACTGGTCGCCGATGAGGATCGGGTCGTTGGCGACGATCCGCACCGCGTCGGCCTCCGGGGCGATCTCGTCCAGCGGGACCCGCAGGTTGCGCCAGGACGGGAACGGGCCGATATCACGCGGCAGGTAGGTACCCAGATGGGTGACCGACCCGTCCGGCTGCCGTTTGCCGTAGTCGACGGTGAGCGACTGGCCGTACTGCATGGCGCCGGTGTCGTCGTAGGACAGGATGCGGCCGGCCGCGGTGATCACCAGCAGGGGCTGGTCCGGGGACCGCTGCGGCAGCTCGTACCAACTGGAGGTGACCAGCGCGGGCCGCTGCACACCCTCCTGGTAGCTCCCCAGGATCGGCGTGGTGGCGGGGTCGAGCCCGAAGGGCAGCGCCACCGTGGAGCCGTTCACGCCGAGTGCGCCCTGACCGCCGCCGGTACCGGCGTTCTGGCCCTCGGCGAAGGAGGCACCCACCGACTGACTGGAGGTGTTACCGGTACCCGGCTTCACCTCCACCGCATCGGCGGACAGATCGTCGGGGACACCGTTGGGGTCGAAGCCGACCGGATCGACACCCGCCAGCGGGTCGGCGGGGTTGGTGGGTGGATTCGCCGGGTCGATGATCGGATTCAACCGGCCGGCATTGGCGTTCACCTCGACCAGCACATCATTGGCCAGCCCGCAGGTCTCGCCGGAGACCGCGTCGATATTGCCCCGGGCCAGCGAATAACCCGGATACTGCGAGTACGCGCCCTTGGCCAGCGAAAGCACCTCGAACAGCACCATGGCCGCGGCCACCAGCGTGAGCGGGATGGCGGCGAACTTCCGGACCCGCCGGCCCCGCACGGTGCGGGTGGAGTTCGGCGGTTTCGCATAACCCTCGCGCAGCACATGCCAGGCCACCAGCAGCAGCGACAGCCCGAACAGCAGCAGCATCGCGGTATTGGACGAGATACCGAACAGCGTGACCCGCTTGTCGAACCACGGCACACCGTAACTGGAGACGTACCAGTAGCCGTTGATACCGGAGAACGCCAGCGCGAGAGTGAACATCAGCCCGGCCAGGAAGATCGCCCGGTTCTTGCGTGCGCGCAGCGCCGAGGCCGAGACCGCCACCGCCGTCACCGCGGCCAGCGAACCCGCGATACCGGCGTAGGCACCGAAGTGGTGGGTCCACTTGGTCGGGTTGAACATCATGAAGAAAATCGTGCCGAACACCACGCCCATCAACCGCCAGGTCGGGCCCGCGGCGATACCGGGCACCCGGCGCCGGCGCAGCAGCACCAGCATCGTGGTGAACAGGCACAGCAGCATGGCCAGGAACGCGAACCGGCGCGACAGCGATCCGTCGACGGTTTCGACGAACAGGTAGTAGTAGCGCAGATAGTCCTCGTACCAGGCGAGGTTCGGGCCGGCCAGCTGCCGGACACGGTTCGCTTCCTGGATACCGGCGAAGGTCTGGTCGCTGTAGACGACCGTGAGCACCAGGAATCCGGCCGCGGCCAGCGGCGCCAGCAACGCGACCGTGCCGTGCTCGCGATGCCGTTTGACGATGATGCGGGTGATCGGCCGGATACCGGCCAGCAGTGCGGCCACACACATCAGGCCGGTCGGGGCCGCGGCCAGCGTGAACGCGGCGACCAGGATCGCGACGGCGGCGGGCAGCAGGCGTGCGGTCGCGATGGCCCGTTCGATGGACACCCAGGTGAGCAGGGCGCCGAGCGCGACGATCGGCTCCGAGCGCAGGCCGTTGTCGTAGGGCAGCCAGAACGCCAGGAATACCAGGCCGCCGGTCCACAGCGGCACGCTGCCGAACCAGGCCCGGCCGCGCATTCCGCGCAGGCCGTTCCCCAGCCGCGGCACCACCTCGCGGCTGATCACCATCCAGCACAGGATCCCGCAGGCCAGCGCCGGCAGCCGGACCCACGGGCTGGCCGTGGACACCTCGGCGAACAGCTGGATCACGTAGTAGTACCAGCCGAACGGCGCCTCCGGGACGCCGTACCAGCGGAAATAGTTGGCCATATAGCCGGCGTCCGGGGCCACCCGGACCATACTCAGGATGTAGCCGTCGTCGGAGGTGTTGGCGCCGAGGAAATGCCAGACCAGCAGCGTGCCGATCACCCCGCCGTCGGCCAGCGTGGGCTTCAGCCAATGCGCCGGCAGGAAGCGCCGGTGGCCGCGGCCGTCGCTGGTGTCCAAGCGGGCCAGCGCCACCAGCGAGAGCAGGGTGCACAGCACCGCGGCGATCATCGCGGCGAGTTTGATCCAGGTGGGGCTGGAGCTGAACCGGGTGTCGATGGTCGACTCCAGACTCAGCCCGGCCGGGATACCGCCGGTCATATCCGTGAAGATGCCTACCACCTGCGGGCGCAGATCACCGACCAGCTGCCCCGCGTTGGGGACGCCGTTCTCCCCCACCAGACCCTCGAACGCCGCCGTGGTGCGTTCGTTGTCGGAGCTGATGGTGATGGCCGAGCAGTTCGCCATCTGGGCGCGGTCCGCCGTCGCCACCACGGCGTTGCGGTCCACCACGTCCACCGACGTATCCGAGACCCGCACGAACAGCGCCTCGAGGGCCGCCCGGTCGCCCTGCGGGGGTGCGGTGGCCAGCAGCATGCCGCCCTCCGGCGGCAACTGGTTCACCGCCGAACAGGGGATGGTCGCGGTGAAATCGATCGGCACCTGCGACATCAGCGGCGCCTGCACATTGGCCAGGCTGTCGTTCTGCGGCCAGGTCAGCGTCGCCGTGGTCTGGGTGACCGGCAGGAACGGTGTGGCGATCGCGAAGAGCGCGCCCAGGACGCCGGTGACGATCGCGACGAGCCGCGCGACCCGGAAATCCCTCGGCGCGACCCTCGGCTCCGGCTCCGGTGGCGTCTTCGTCAGTACTGCGGTGGCGACTTCTGGCACGCTGGCATGCTACTTGGGCGCGGCGTGCCCGGCCGGTTGGTGCCCCGGCGCGTAACGTCTGCGGTCACAGAAACTCCCCGCGAACGGGTTAGAAACCACGAGAACCGGGTAAAGAGGGGCGGCTGGCACAATCCGGCCCGGAAATCACCCCCTTATGCGCGGGGCAAAGCGGCGGTAATGGAAAGGTAGGGGCATGACCAAGGTGAATCTCGAGACGAACTACGGAACCATCGGCCTCCAGCTGGACGAGGCGAAGGCGCCGGACACCGTCCGCAACTTCGTCGAATACGTCAAGTCGGGACACTACGACGGCACGATCTTCCATCGCGTGATCCCGGGTTTCATGATCCAGGGCGGCGGCTTCGACGGCCAGATGCAGCAGAAGCCGACCGAGGCGCCCATCCAGAACGAGGCCGCCAACGGCCTGAAGAACGATAAGTACACGGTCGCCATGGCGCGCACCAACGACCCACATTCCGCGACGGCGCAGTTCTTCATCAATGTCGCCGACAACGATTTCCTCAACCACACCCAGCCGGCCGGCCAGGGTTGGGGCTACGCCGTGTTCGGCGCGGTCACCGAGGGGACCGATGTGGTCGACGAGATCGCGAAGGTGTCCACCTCGTCGCAGGGGATGCACCAGGACGTGCCGGTCGACAATGTGGTGATCAAATCCGCCACCATCGCCGGCTGAATTCGCTCGTCGAGCGGTTCGGGTTGCTCCGGCAGTGGTAGCCGGGCAACCCGAACCGGAGACTCACAGCGGCAGCAGGTGATGTTTGCGCGGATTGCGGATCACCGTTTTGTCGCGCAGCAGATGTAGCGCGCGGCGCAGCTCCAGCCGGGTCTGCGCCGGCTCGATCACCGCATCGATGAAACCGCGTTCGGCCGCCACCCACGGCGTGGCCACGGTGGCGTTGTAGAAGTCGACCAGCTGCTGCCGGACGGCGGCCTTCTGATCCTCCGGCGCGGCCGCGATCTGCGCCGCACCGATCAGGCTCACCGCGCTCTCCGCGCCCATCACGGCGATCCGGGCGGTCGGCCAGGCCAGGTTCACATCGGCACCGCACTGTTTGGACCCCATCACGGCGTAACCGCCGCCGTAGGCCTTACGGACCACCACGGTGACCTTCGGGACGGTTGCCTCCACGAACGCGAACAGGAACCGGCCGCCGCGTTTGATGACGCCGATCTTCTCCTGTTCCACGCCGGGCATGAACCCGGGAGTGTCCACCACGAGCACCAGCGGGATCTCGTAGGCATCGCAGAGCCGGATGAAATGCGAGGCCTTGTCCGAGGCGCGCGCGTCGAGTGCGCCCGCGTACACCTGCGGCTGGTTGGCCACTACCCCCACGCTGCGGCCGTCGACCCGGGCGAAACCGGTGATGATGTTCTTCCCGGCTTCGGCGCCGTATTCGTGGAAATGGCCGTCGTCGAAGATGCGCAGCAGGATGTCGTGCATGTCGTAGCCGGCGTTGTCCGAATCCGGGATGATCGAATTCAGTTCGCGGTCGCTATCGGTGATCTCCGGTTCCAGCCCGGGGTTGATCACCGGCGGCTGCTCCTGGCAGCTGGTCGGCATATACGACAGGTATTCGCGCACCCAGGCGAAGGCCGCGGCCTCGTCCTCGGCGATGTGGTGGATATTGCCGTACTGGGCCTGCGCGTGCGCGCCGCCGAGTTCCTCGAGGCTTACATCCTCACCGGTGACCTCTCGGATGACCTTCGGCCCGGTGACGAACATATGCGCCGATTTCACGGCCACCACGACATCGGTGTTGATCGGCGAATACACCGCACCGCCGGCGCAGTTGCCCAGGATCATCGAAATCGTCGGCACCATCCCCGACAGCGGTTCCTGCCGGGTGCTCAGCTCGGCGTACCACGCCAGCGACGACACCGCCTCCTGGACGCGGGCACCGCCGGAATCGTTGATCCCGATCATCGGGCAGCCGACCTTCGCGGCGTACTCCATGATGGCGGCGACCTTCCGGCCGAACATCTCCCCCACCGACCCGCCGTACACGGTCTGATCGTGGGAGAACACGGCCACCGGCCGCCCGTCGACCGTACCGTGCCCGGTCACCACACCGTCTCCGTACAGCGCGGCCGGATCACCGGGGCGGCGCACCAAAGCGCCGATCTCCACGAAACTGCCCGGATCGAGCAGCATATTGATCCGGTCGCGGGCGCTGGGTATCCCCTTACGCGCCCGCTTCGCCACGCCCGCTTCACCCGCCGGTTCCTGGGCGAGCTCGAGTCGCTTGCGCAGGTCGGCGAGTTTTTCGGCGGTAGTGCTCACTTGCTCCCTTTCACGCCCGATGAGTCGATCCGAGCGAGTTTAGCGGTGAGGTCCGCGCCGATTTTCCCGATCCTCGGCTCATCGATGATCTGCAGATGATCGCCGGGGATGTGAATGACCTCCAGATTCGGCAGGTACTCATCCCAACCACCGTTGGGCCGGCGGTCCGCGTACCGCGGCTCGAGCTCGATCGCACCGTCGTGATAGCGGTCGGCCAGGTAGAGCACCACATCGCCGTCGTAGTTCGCGGGCTGGACCTGCTGGAGTGCGCGGTTTTCGATCCAGGAGGTCTTCTGGTGCTCGAGCACCCCGCCCGGGATCTTCGCACCGGTCATCTTGATCAGATCGCTGATCATCTTGAACTGTTCTTCGTCGGACGAGTCGGCCAGCTCTCGCAGCTGGTCGTCGTCGAGTTCACCGTCGATGTTGAAAGTCTTCTTGGCGAACACCTGATAGCGCTGGATCCGCCGGAAGCGTTCCTCGGGGGTATTGCTCTCCGGCTCCACGGGGATGGCGAGATCGATCAGGCCGACGAGCCGGACATCGGCGCCCTCGGCACGAAGGATCTGCGCGACCGCCATGGCCAGCACGGCACCCAGTGACCAGCCGTAGAGCACGTACGGGCCATCGCCCTGCAACTTGCGCAGCTCCGGGACATACTCGCGGGCGCGCTCCTCGATCGAACCCTCGGCCCGTTCGAGACCGTACATCGGCGTGTTCTCGGGAAGCCGCTTCAGCAGCGGCTCGTAGACCAGTGTGTTCCCACCCGCTGGGTGGAAGACGAAAACCGGTACCGCGTCGGATCCCTCAGTGCGTGGACGCAGCGGACGTACGTATCCGTCGACATCGGCTCCGCTGTCCTGCAGAGTGCGCACGATTTCGGCCAACTGCTCGATGGTTTCGCAATCGAGCACATCGTCGACGGTGATCTCGGCGCCCACCCTGTCCGTGAGCCGGGCCGCGAGTTTTTCCGCCGTGTCCTCATCGAGGATCGGCAGGGTATTGAAGATGCCGCCCGCCGATTCACCGGTGACCATCGCCCACGATGCGTAGGTGAGGCGTTCCGCAGCGTCACGTGGCGGAACGTTCTCCTCGTCTGCGGAACCGGCAGTGCCGCCACCGAATACCGCCGCTCCCGCGGCCGGGGCAGGTTCGGCCGCGGCTACCGCGGGCTGGACCGCATCATTCGCGGAACCCGTTTCCTCAGTGGCGCCACCAGCTTTCGAGCCATTCGCGGCCGCATCGGTGGTCTGGTTCGTGGCGGTGCCGCCGGGTTCCGTTGCCTGCGGGGACTTTCCGGCGTCTGCCGTTCCCGCGGCGCTGCCGCTACCCGCCGTCGCCTGGTCCAGGGCCGCGACCGGGTCCTGGCCCGACTCCATGGCCGCCTTCGCCGCCTCCACGAAGTTGTCGTCCACGTTGAGTGCACCGGTTTCGCCGGCGGCCTGCTTCTCCGCCATCTCCCGCACCTCGTCGCGGTGCTCGATCGCGTAGCGCAGCACCTTGCCGACTTCGTGCAGGCTGGCATCGCGTACCGCCGAGACCTGCAACTGCGGGATATCGAATTCGTATTCGACCCGGTTCTTGATCCGCATCGCCATCAGCGAATCCAGCCCGAGTTCCATGAGCGGGATCTCCATCGGCAGATCCTCGACCGCGTAACCCATCGATTCGGCGACGATGAGCGCCAGCCGCTCCTCCACGGTCTGGCCGCTGTCGGGGCTCCAGCGTTCGCCGAAACCGGCGGTGTCCACCGCGTCGAGCACCTCGGGTTCCGTGCTGACCGCCGGTGCGGCGGGGGCTGTCTCGACCGGAGCGGGCAGGGCAGCGCCGGAGCTGACGACAGCATCGAACAGCAGCCGGAACTGCGCGCCTTCCCGAGCATGCACCTGCACCGACGCACCACCGGGGTGCGGGGTGAGGGTGGTGGTCAGCGTTCCCGTGGCGGGCAGCGGTGCGTGGGCGACGCTCGCGCCCAGGCTCACATCGGCCAGTACCTGCGCGGCGGCCGATTGCACCAGCGCGGGGAGTTCGTCGACCGCCGACGCCTGGACCTCCCAGACGTGCCGGCCGTCGGGCAGCGCGACCGAGGCACCCGGCACCCGGGCGCTGCCGCCGGTGGACAGCGGGGTCACCTTCGGCCAGTAGTACTTACGGATGAACGCGGTTCGCGGGATATCGGCGTACGGCCCCGCCGGTACCAGCGACGCCAGATCCACCGCGTGCCCGTGCACGTAGAGCTGCGCCAGCGCGGTGATCACCGCGGCGGATTCGTCTTCCTTGCGCTTGAGCGTCGGGATCAGCTGCGCGTCGTGCAGGCCGGCGGCGAACGTGGTGCCGAGTACCTGCATGAGCGCCACCGAATTCGGGGCCAGTTCGAGGAAGGTGGTGATGCCGGCGTCGACCGCGCGTTTGATCGCATTCGTGAAGTACACGCTGTGCCGCATGTTCTTCACCCAGTAGGCCTCGGTGTGCACCGGGTCGTGGCCGGGCGCGTAGTACTGCTCCTTGTCGACCGTGGAGTACAGCCCGACCTTCGGTTTCGTCGGTTCGATCCCGGCCAGTTCGGCGGCGAGTTCGCCGAGCAGCGGATCCATCTGCGAGGTGTGCCCGGCGCCCTTGGTCTGCAGGACGCGGGCGAACTTCCCGGCTTCCTCGACCTTCGCGACGATCGCCGCGACCTGATCCACCGGACCGCCGATCACGGTATTGGTCGGCGCCGCGTACACGGCCACCTCGATATCGGGGTAATCCGGCAGCATCGCCGCGACATCCTCGGCGCTCAACTCCACCAGCGCCATATTGCGGACATCGTCGTCGGTGAGCATTTCCTCGCCCTCGCGCATCAGGCGGGAGCGTGCACAGATCACCCGGACGGCGTCCTCCAGCGGCAGCCCACCGCTGATATACGCCCCGGCCACCTCGCCCTGGGAATGGCCGACCACCGCGGTGGGTTCGGCCCCGTGCGCGCGCAGCAGCGCGGCGAGCCCCACCTGAATGGTGAAGGTACCGACCTGGGACGTGCCGATATTCCAATCCTGGGCGTCATCGAGCATCATCTCGCGCACCGAGTAGCCGGCCTCGTCCTGGACGAGTTCGTCGACCTCGTCGACGGTGCGCCGGAAGATCGAATTCTCCAGGTAGAGCTGTTTGCCCATTTTGCGGTGCTGGGCACCGAAACCGGCCATCACCCACATCGGCCCCTCGGCCGCGGGCGCGTCGGCGGTGAAAACTCCCGGCCCGGGTTTGCCGGCGGCGATCGCCCGCAGCCCGGCGATCGCTTCGGCATGATCCTTCGCCAGCACGACACCGCGGGACCGCCAGTGGCTGCGTTTGGCCAGCGCGCGCGCCACATCCGCGAGCGGAGTCCGCTGTCCCGCTTCACTTTCCAGCCAGTCGGCCAGATCGGCGGCGGCGCGGCGACGACGCGAGGGCAGATAGGCGGACACGGCCAGGATCACCGGCAGCGGTTCGGCGCGCTCGGCCGACCATTCGGGTTCGGGCGCGGCTTCGGCGGTGACCGCCTCGGCTTCCGCGACCACATCGGTGGTCTCCCGATCGAGTTCCGCGGCCTCCGCTACCGCCGGTTCTTCGACCGCGGCGACCGGGGGGGCGTATTCCTGGACCACCAGGTGCGCATTGGTTCCGCCGAACCCGAAGCCGGAGATCCCCACGGTCGCGGTGCCGCTGTACCGCGGGAACGGGGTCGGTTCGTCGACGACCTTCAACCGGGCCTGCTCGAACGGGATATACGGGTTCGGCCCGGCGTAGTTGATATTGGGCGGGACGACATCGTGCTGGAACGCCAAGATCACCTTGGCCAGGCTCGCGGCGCCCGCACCGGATTCCAGATGCCCGAAGTTGGTCTTGGCCGACCCCAGCAGGACCGGCGTATCGGCCGCCCGGCCGGCACCGACGACGGCGCCCAAAGCCTGCGCCTCGATCGGATCACCGACCAGGGTGCCCGTGCCGTGCGCCTCGATGTAGTCGACCGTGGCGGGCACGATCCCCGCGTCGCGGTAGGCGCGACGCAGGACATCGGCCTGGGCCTCGGGATTCGGGGCGATGAGCCCGTTGGAACGACCGTCGCTGTTGACCGCCGAACCCTTGACCACCGCGAGAATTTTGTCGCCGTCGCGTTCGGCGTCGGCCAGCCGCTTCAGCACCACCAGACCCGCGCCCTCGGAGCGGACCATACCGTCCGCGTCGGACGAGAACGCCTTGATCCGGCCGTCCTTGGCGACCGCGCCGTTCTTGTCGAACCCGAGCGTGGTCATGGGGATGAGCAGCATGTTCACGCCGCCGGCCAGGGCCACATCGGCGTCTCCGGCGCGCAGCGCCTGCACAGCCTGATGCACCGCGACCAGGGTCGAAGAGCAGGCGGTATCCACCGCCACCGACGGGCCGCGGAAATCGTAGAAGTACGAAACCCGGTTGGCGATGATGCTGCTCGCACTGCCCATGATCTTGTACGCCTCGGCCGACGCCGGAACGTTCGGATCGGTATCCCCGAGGCTCATCGCGGCGATGAGCTGGAAATCGCTGGTCGACGTGCCGATGTACACACCCACCGATTCCCCGCGCAGATCGCTGGCCGGGATACGCGCATGCTCGAGCGCCTCCCAGGTGAGCTCCATCATCAACCGCTGCTGCGGGTCGATCCGCTCGACCTCGATCGGCGACATGGCGAAGAATTCGGCGTCGAAATCGGTGACGACGTTCTGGTCCAGATAGCCGCCGCGGGTATTTCCTTCCGCCACGGCCTGCGCGACCTGCGGTTCGCTCAGGAACTCCGCCCAGCGCCCCTCGGGAAGGTCACGGATGGCGTCGCCGCCGTTGATGAGGAATTCCCAGGTGGATTCCGGAGTATCCCCGGCCCCGGGCAGCCGGGTGGACAGGCCCACGATCGCGATATCGTGCGCGTCACCAGGGGCGTAGCCGGCGGTGTAGTACTGGTCGTCGAGGGCCTCGAGGGTGACCTCCGGCGGACCGTTGACGATCACATCGGCCAGCGAGGCGATGGTCGGATGCTGATAGACGACGGTGGCGTCGAGAACCACGCCGGTGAGATCCTCGATCTCGCCGCCGAGGGCCAGCGCATCGCGCGAGGCCAGCCCGAACTCCTCCATCGGCCGGTCGACGGTGATCTTGTCCACGGACTGACCGGTGGCCTCCGCCACCCAGTTCCGCAACCACTCCCGTAGTTCCGCCACCGACATATCGGGTTTCGCGGCCGCCGATGCGGCCGTGGGCTCCGTGCCCGCCTCGGCGCCGCCCTCCTGCCCGGCGGGAAGATTCTCGGTCTGTTCCGGCGACGTACCCTCGTTATCAGCCATCAGTCCTCAAGCTACCTGTCTGTATGCGGTGCCTGGCAACAGCCTGCATCGCAGGGATGGGTGGAGGGCAGCCCCCGATGGTGTCCACGCCGACACCATGCCGACCGGGCTCATTCCTCCGGTGCATCGGGGAAGGCCTGCTGTTGGTAACCGCCACGCAGCGTGCCCTCGATGTATGCCGCCTTGCAGGCGCGGCGCGCGATCTTCCCGCTGGACGTGCGCGGGATCGAACCCGCCGGCACCAGCAGCAGATCGCGGACGGTCACGCCGTGGCGCTGCGAGATGGCCGCCCGGACCGCATCCGCGATGGGCAGCGGATCGGCCTTACCGGCGCCCGGCCCCCGCTCGGCGACGACGACCAGCTGTTCGGAGGCATCGTCGGCATCGAATTTCAGGCCGGAATGGCTGCCGTGGGCGAACACCTCGGCGGGCAGCTGGTTGGCCGGCACCGAGAACGCCGCGATGAAGCCGGGCCGCAGCGCGCTGCTGGCCTCCTGCGCGGAGAATTCGAGATCCTGCGGGTAGTGG
Organism: Nocardia carnea; assembly: GCF_029869215.1. Lineage (GTDB taxonomy): Bacteria > Actinomycetota > Actinomycetes > Mycobacteriales > Mycobacteriaceae > Nocardia > Nocardia carnea_B. Next base: position 16,031 of record NZ_JARWPM010000087.1, on the reverse strand, counting down.
TTGCGGCCGTCCACGATCACCAGGTCCTTCACCCGGCCGGTGATGTAGAGCTCGCCGTCGAAGTACACGCCGTAGTCGCCGGTGCGCATCCAGTTGGCATCCGCGGCCGCGCCCTCGGCGTGGCTGCCCTCGGGCAGTCGCTCGGCAATCTTGTTGCGGAACGTCGCGTTGGTCTCGTCTTCGCGGCCCCAGTACCCGATACCCATGTTGTTGCCGTGCAGCCAGATCTCACCGACGTGCCCGTCGGGCTGCTCGCGGGGCGCGGAATCGATCGATTCGGGATCGACGATCACGGCCCATTGCGAGCGGGCGACATAACCGCAGCTCACCTGCGCGATCGCATTCGGGGCGCCCGGTTCGACCTTCACCATGCGGCCGGCGTTGAGTTCGTGCCGGTCGACGTAGGTGACCTTGGCCTCGTCCTCGGATTTGGTCGCCGAGACGAACAGCGTCGCCTCGGCCATGCCGTAGCACGGTTTGATGGCGGTCTTCGGCAGGCCGTACGGGGCGAACGCGTCGTTGAACTTCTTCATCGACGAGGTGGTCACCGGTTCGCTACCGTTGATCAGGCCGATCACATTGGACAGGTCCAGCGATTCGCCGTTCTTCGGCAGACCACGTACCGCCGCATGCTCGAAGGCGAAGTTCGGGGCCGCCGCGAAGGTGCCCGCGCCGTCGGAGGCCGCGGCGAGTTCCTTGATCCAGCGGTACGGGCGGCGCACGAACGAGGCCGGCGACATGATGGTGATGAACTTGCCGCCCACGGCGGGCAGGATCACGGTCAGCAGACCCATATCGTGGAACAGCGGGAGCCAGGTGACGCCGCGCGAATTCCAGTCCAGGTTGATCGCGTCGACCATCTGCAGCAGGTTGGTGCCGACGGCGCGGTGGGTGATCTCCACACCGGCCGGGGTGCGGGTGGAGCCCGAGGTGTACTGCAGGTAGGCGATATCGTCCACCGCGATATCCGGGCGCACCCAGCTCTCCCCGACGCTGTCGGGAATGGCGTCCACGGCGATGATGCGCGGCCGCTGCGCGGCGGGCAGCGACCGGAAGAACTGGCGCACCCCCGCCGCGGACGAGCTGGCAGTGAGGATGGCCGACGGTTCGCAGTCGCCGAGCACCGCGTGCAACCGGTCGGTATGGCCGGGCTCGTCGGGATCGAACAGCGGCACCGCGATGGTGCCCGCGTAGATGGCGGCGAAGAAGGAGATCACATAGTCCAGCCCCTGCGGTGCGAGTACCGCCACCCGGTCACCGGGTTTGGTGACCTGCTGCAGTCGCCCGGCCACCGCGCGCAGCCGGACCCCGAACTGTTGCCACGTGAGCTCGTGTACCTCACCATCGCGTTCGCGCGAATAATCGATGTAGCGGTACGCCAAGGTGTTCGCGTCGTTGCGGGTGTGCATCTCGACGTGGTCGACCAGGGTGCGATCATCGGGAATAGTGATATTCCCGTTCTCGTCCAGGTAGTCGTCGAAAGTCTCGTCCATTCCTTCTTCTCCTCCGAGGCGCACGCGGCAACGGCACGATAACCGTTATTCAGTGTGTGGGCCCCGACTCGCATTCGCCGCGGTGCTCCCGGAACGGGAACTGTTCACCCGCGGCTTCTGGGGTGCGGTCTGCGCGGTGACCGCTATCGGCTAGATGGTCTCAAACCAGAGACATGTTACAGAGATGAGCTTCTCACTCCTCCCGGAGCAGGGGAATCACCGGTGCGAACGCGTCCATCTGGGTGGGATAGATCCCGATATAGGACATACCCGTGAGCTGACGCACCCGGCGGACCTGCTCCGCGATCTCCTCGAACGTGCCGATCGCCACGTACGGCGAATTCAGCAGTTGCTCGACGGTCAGCTGAACATCGACCTCGAGGTCGGGATGCAGTCCGCGGTCCAGCGCCGACAGCGCCATCTCCGCCGTCTTCTCCCGGTCGTCGGTGATCACGATCGCGGTAATCGCCCAGTTCAGCTCGATCTCGGCGAACCGATCCCCGGCGGCCTCCTTGATCAGATTCACCTTCTCGATGGTCTTCTCGAGAGTGATCCCGGAGAGCAGGCCCTTGCCCTGCGGCGTGGTGACCGGCACCACCGAGATGATGTCGGCGTGCTTGGCGGCCAGCTTCAGCATCCGCGGCCCACCACCACCGGTACACAGCGGCGGGCGCGGACCCTGCCGCGGCCGCGGCGTGCCCTTGATACCGCGGACCTGGTAGTACTTGCCCTCGAAGGTGCACTCCTGCCCACGCAGCAGCACATCGAGGATGGTGAGCGTCTCGTCGAGTTTGGCGAGCCGGATTCCCGGACGGTCGTAGTCCAGCCCGGCGGCGGCGAATTCGTCGGCCTTCCAGCCCGCGCCGATACCCACCTCGAGCCGGCCCTTCGACAGCACATCGATGGTGGCCAGGTCCTTGGCCAGCACCACCGGATGGCGGAACCCGTTGGCCAGCACGGAGGTGCCGAGGCGGATCTTCTCGGTGGCCTGCGAGAGCGCACCGAGAGCGGCGATCGGGCCGATCTGGTCACCGAGATGGTCCGGCACCACGAAGGTGTCGTAGCCGTACTCCTCGGCCTGCTGCGCCGTCTGGATGAACTTGCGGGCGCCGCCTTCCTGCTTGTTCCCCTCGCCCGCGGCCGCGAAGCGGAACTTTCGCAACGGAGTGCCCAGCGCGCTCAACTCATCCACCGGTGCGGCGGCTTCTGTCATGAACTCATGCTCCTGGCTATCGGAGGTCCCTGCGTTTCCCGGCCGGCGCAGGGCCGGGACGCGCGATCACGAGCGCACTTTACAGCGTGCTGCGGGTGAGGGAACACGCTGCGTGCGGTGAATTGTCACAACGCGCCGCCGATACCGGCGGATGGCCGGGAAATCGCGCTCGACCAGGCACAACACTCCGGGCTCGACACGCGGCACCGGCCACCGGTGTCTGGGCCGGTGCGCGGCCGCAGAACCTGACCGCCGCGGCGGCCACGCGCTGGACGCGTAACCCGGCGGTCAGGAATGCGGCGGCGCCGGCGCGCCTTCGACCAGGCCGATCGCCCACTGGGCGGCCCACTGGGTCGCGGTGGTGCCGTTCTCGTCGACGACGAACCCGTGGTAGAGGCTGTGCACCGGATTCCCGACGGCTTGCGCGAGTGTGCCCAGGCTGCCGAGGATATTGGCGGGGCTGAGCGCGTTACGCGGCGCGTCGCAGATCAGGTCGCCCGGCGCACAGATCGTGTACACCCGGTCGGCCAGCTCACCGAAGCCCTCTTTCCGCGGACCGGTCATCGTGATTCCCGGCACGGTCAAACCACCCAGTGCGACCTCCGCGCCGATCCCGGGCGGCGGGGTCCCCACCTGGATCGGCTGTCCCGGACCCGGCTCACCGGACCGGCGGCCGTCCGCGATCAACGTCACCCCGAGTACCCGTTCCGCCGGCACCGGCCCGTTACCCTTACCGATCTGCTCGGCGATATCCCCGGCGATCACCGCGCCCTGCGAGAACCCGGCCAGCACATAGGTGGTGAGCGGGCATTCCTCGTGCCGCTGGGTGAGGAAATCGAAGGTCCGCCGCATGCCCTCGGTACGGGACACGTTGTAGGAGGCCTGGCCGTCCGGCGGGAACGCCACGGGATTGGAGAACTGCGCGACGTAGGGGACGGTGTACACATCCACCCGCTCGGCCGGAAACTGTTCCCGCACCGGGTTGCTGACGTTCAGCATGAGCGAGGCCGGATTCGCCGTCGGGTTGTACGGGTCGTCGTTACTGTTCGACTCCCACGTCCCCGGTACCGAAACCATCTGCACATCCGGGCAGCTCGCCGGCTGACTGGTCGGCTCCTCCCGCCCGGGCCCCGGCCCGGGCGGTTCCGGCTCCCGCAGACAGCCCGCCAGCAGATACCAGAGCAACACCACGATGACGAGCCCGGCCACCCCGAGCGCCAGCAGGGTCAGGCATCCTGCCGACCGCGAACGCCGAGCTCCGCTACGTCCCCTACTCATCGGCAGCCACTAGCAGTAGTGCGCTTTCGCGGTGTTGATGTAGATCTGGCCCGCCTGTTCGACCGGCATCTTCGCCGGATCGAACGTGGCGTCCGATCCGGCCATCGCGGTGACCCAGGTGAGCAGGCTCGCATCCGATTCGCCCTGCGCCACCCCGTTGCACACGTACGCACCGATACTCAGCGCGATATCCGGGCTGGACGGCGTGACGCCCTGTTTCGCCAGCTCGTCGATATAGGTCTGTTCCTTGGCCCCGAGCTGGCCGGTCTCGGTTTCCTGCGGCGGCACCGGCGCGGGACGCTCCGGTTCGGCGGGCGGCTCCTCCGGCGCGGCGGTCTCCTCGGGCGCCGGAGCCGCCTCCGGGGCGGGGCTCTCGGCCTCGGGCGCCGGAGCCGGCGCCGAGCTCGCGGACGGTGCGGCGGCCGGGGTCGACAAGGTCGGGGTGCTGGTCGCGGTCGATTCCTCGTCACCGCAGCCGGCGAGCAGTCCGGCGGCTGCCACGGCCGCCACCACACCGAGCAACGTGCCTCGGGTCCGATACATACATTCCATCCTGTGTTCCGGCGCGCGGGTTGCGCGCATGTCCACGCCCGCCCGCTATCAGGCGCCGCAGACAGTGGGTTGACCGTCGGGTTACCTCGAGGCCCGGCGCGTCTCGCGGGCCGCGACCCCCGAGGGTAATACCAGATCACCCGAGTCCGCCGGGCGGTGTCGATCCACACCGCGATGTTCAGGCTGCACAGACGCTCGCTGCAGGTTCCTCAGCGGGCCCGCCACCTCACCCGGACATGCGCCGAGTCCGGGAAGGCCCGCGGAGGACCCACAACCCCGAACCGAAGGCAATCATGACGGCGACTCCAGCGAAGTATTGGCAGAGTCCATACCCCAAAACCGAACGCAACCACGGCGGCGCCGAGCCCAGCGAAGCACTCGAAGTGCGCACAACCCCAAAGAAACGCAACCACGGCGGCGCCTAGCCCAGCGAAGCACTCGAAGTGCACATAATCCCGAAGAAACGCAACCACGGCGGCGCCGAGTCTTACGAGGCCCTGAGAGGGTTTGGCCCGTCCCGGCTGTCAGCCCGCGGTGCGAAGCCGCCCCGCCGCGCGTGTGGCGCGCGGGCCGCAGGGGCCCACGGGGCCCAAACCCCCGGCGGCGCCGCCGGCGCCGAAAAAAGACCCAGCCAAACCCCGCGCCGCCGGAGGCGGCACCGAAGATACGGAACCCGCTGGGCGGGTAATCCGTTGTCAGACCGTACGAACGTGGGGCTCGTGTCATACAGTGCACAGGGCCCGCAAAGGAGGATGACGCCGTGCGTAACGGGGCAGTGGAAAAAGCCGTGATCGAGGCACTCGACCATGGTTCCCGGCTACAAGCACCCGCCGTCGCCAAATACGTCGCACGTCTGCGGCGGGCACATCCGGAGGAGACGCCCGCGCAGATCATCGCCCGTCTCGAACGCCAGTATCTGCTGGCGGTGACCGGTAGCGGTAGCGCCGTGGGCGCCTCGGCCGCGGTGCCCGGGGTGGGCACGATCGCCGCGCTGGCGGCGGTGAGCGCCGAGACCACTTTCTTCATGGAGGCTTCCGCACTGTTCACTCTCGCCGTGGCCGCGGTGCACGGGGTGAAGCCGGAGGATGCGCCGCAGCGGCGGGCGATGGTGCTGGCCGTGGTCCTCGGGGACAGCGGGATGGAGATCGTGCAGAAGAGCGTCGGTTCCTCGGCCAAGAATTGGGGCACCGTATTCGCGAACAAGATTCCGGGTCTTTCCGGTATGAACGATTCGCTGCTCAAGCGGTTCATCGTCCGGTTCCTCACCAAACGTGCCGCGCTGATGGCCGGCAAGGTGGTGCCCGCCGGGATCGGCGCCGTGATCGGCGGCGTCGGTAACCGGGCCCTCGGTAAGTCGACGATCAACAATGCACGCAAGGCTTTCGGCCCGCCCCCGAATCGTTTCCCCGACGAGATGATCGTGGACGCCGAACTCGCGCCCGCGCCCGAACAGCCCGGTAAGCAAGGCGCACAGTGGGATTCGCAGGCGGGGCTGCCGGATGATGCACCGCTGTCCCCGCCGTCGGCACCCGCGGCGGTACCGACCGAGCCCCGGCAACCGCCGGCCGAGCCCCGATGACACCCGCGATCACGGTCCGCGGCCTGACCAAGCGTTTCCCGGACTTCGCCACCGGCGCCCAGGACGTCTCCTTCGATATCGCGCAGGGCACCTGCGCGGCGCTCGTCGGTCCGCCCGGTGCCGGGAAATCGACGATCATCGCGATCCTGCTGGGCCTGCTGCCACCCACCACCGGATCGGTGACGCTGAGCGGTGGCCGCGGCAGTTCGGCGGTAGGGGCGGTGCTCGCGCCGCGCGGGCTCCATCCGCGCCGGACGGTGCGGGACCATCTGCGGGTGTTCGCGGCGGCCGGCGGCTATCCCGACAGCCGGGTACCGGCCGTGCTGGAGATCACCGGCCTCACCGATCGTGCCCGCGCGGTGCCGGACGATCTGACACCCGGCGAGGAAACCCGCGCCGCGCTGGCCACCGCGTTGCTCGGCGATCCGCGTCTGCTGATTCTCGACGATCCGGGTGCCGGTATGCAGTTGAGCGAAATCTCCTGGTTGCAGGGTTTCCTGCGGCACCACACCCGGCGCGGCGGCACCGTGTTGTTCACCGCGCAGAGCCTGGTCAGCGCGTTGCCGGTGGCCGACCATCTGGTGGTGCTCAGCGCGGGGACGGTCGCCTATCAGGGCAGCCCGGCCCGGTTGCGGCGGCGTAATCCGGACCGGCTCGTGGTGGCGTCGTCGTCGTCGATCGCGGTCGCGACGGCACTGGCGGCGCGCGGTTTCACCGATGCCGTCATCCGGCCCGACGATCAACTGGCCGTGGCGGGTGCCACCGAGGACGATATCGTCGAGGCGGCCCGGGCGGCCCGGGTCCGGCTGGACTCGATCGTGCCCGACCGGATCCATCCCGATCGGGTCCTCGCTTCGCTCACCCATGCCGCCGCGGCCGGCCCGGCCGCTCCCGGTATGCCGCCGTCCACCCACCTGCCGTACGGGGTTTCCCGATGATCGATGTCGTACCGGCGGAACTGATACCGCCCGTACTCTCCGAGTACCGCAAGGCCGTCACGCTGCGCTACACCCGGGTCCTCGCCGGGCTGGCGGTGGCGACGGCGGTCGTGGCGCCTGCGGTGAGCGCGCTCATGGCCGGCCCGCTCGATCCGCGCGGCGAGCCGGTGACCGGCACCGCGACCATCGGGCTCTATCTGGCGTTGCTCGCCGTCGTCCTCGGCTCGGCGGCGTTCGGCGCTGCGGGCGCGGCCGGCGAACATCAGCACGACACCTTGGTGATCACCACCTTGTTCACCGTGGATCGCGACCGCCTGGCCGGGGCGAAGTTCCTGGTCACCGGTCTCGCGGCGCTGGCGGCCGCGCTCGCGGTGGAAATCGTGGCGATGGTGTGCCTGCTGTTGTTCGGGCGGGACAAATTCGAGATCACCGGTTCGTTGTTCGCGGTACTCGGCGGCGGCCTGGTGGCCGCGGTCTGCTGGGCGGTGATCGGCACCGGGATCGGGTTGCTGCTGCGGGCCCCGCTGCTCGCGATCGGCGCTGTCCTCGGATGGCTGCTGATTGCCGAGCCGCTGCTGTGGGTGGTGACCGCGGGCATCGGCATCCCGGGCGCCGCGACCCTGCTGCCCGGTTCCGCCACGCTGAGCACCCTCTTCCCCGGATCCTTCACCGATGCCGATCTCCTGGCCCCGGCACCCGCGGCGATCGTGGTGCTGCTGCTGTGGACCGTGGGCATCAGCGCGTGGAGCTGGTGGTCGCTGCGCCGCGCCGAGCTCTGACCGGCCGGCGACCGGCCCGGTGGGTGCGCTCAGGGCGCGGTAGGCCCTTCCGGCCGAACCCACACCCCAGGGAACAAGACTCTGTCGGTAGGCGTCGTTATGGTCGATGGCAGGTGAGGCGGGGGTAAATCGGGAGGGGCAGATGAGCGAGCCGGGGGCGACGACAGCACGACGTACGGACAGAGCGGGCCGGCCTATGCACCCGATGGAAACGGCATGAGCGGGTCCGATGGCGAGGCGACGGAGCGTAGCCATGAAGGGCCCGTGCCCACGCCCGGTCGGCACGGAAGGCGTGAGCCGGTAGTGCGGCGAGACGACGAAAGCCACACGCTCACGCCCGAGGGCCCCGGCGCGAGCGGGACGGATTCGGAGGCGGCAGCGAACGGTGCCCGCGTGGGCACCTCCGATTGCCGCGAGCCGAGCGCACCGGCCTCGGTACGGATCGCGCGGCGCACCGATGCCGGATGGATCCGCCGGTTGTGGGCGGAGTGCCGGCATTACCGCGGCACGCTGACAGGGATCGCCGCGGCGCTGGTGGCGGGCGCGGCGGCCGAGATCGTGGCACCGTTGCTCACCAAATGGGCCGTGGATTCCGCGACCACCGGCGCCACTCGGGTCATCGGGATCGTCGCCGGGTTGCTGGCCTTGCTCGCCGCCGGCCGTTTCGCCGCCTCCTTCGGGCGGCGGATGCTCGCCGGGAAACTTTCCCTCGACGTTCAGCACGGTCTGCGGCTGCAACTGCTCGGCTCGCTGCAACGCCTCGACGGCGCCGGCCAGGATGCCTTGCGCACCGGCCAGGTCGTCTCCCGCTCCATCACCGATCTGCAGTTGGTGCAGACCCTGCTGGCGATGGCCCCGCTCTCGGGGATGTCGCTACTGCAATTCGTGCTCGCGGCCGCGGTGATGCTGTGGTTGTCCCCGCCGCTGGCCGCGGCCGCGCTGCTGATGGTGCCGCTGGTGATCGCGGTGGTGTACCGGATGCGCCCCCGGTTGCATGCCGCGACCTGGTCGGCCCAGCAGCGGGCGGCCGAGCTGGCCCAGCATGTGGAGGAGACGGTCACCGGGGTCCGGGTCGTGAAGGGTTTCGGCCAGGAAGCCCGCATGGTCGACGTGCTGGAACGGCACGGGCGCCGGTTGTTCGCCGAACGGATGCGCGCCGCGACGATCAATGCCCGCTTCTCCCCCACACTGGCCGCCATACCGCAGGCGGGTCTGGTGGTCGTGATCGCGCTGGGCGGCTGGCTGGCTCTGCAGGGTGCCATCGGCCTCGGCACCTTCCTGGCCTTCAGCGCCTACGTGACAACTATGACCACCACCGCGCGCACCATGGCGTCGGTGGTCATCCTGGCTCAGCTCACCCGCGCCGCGGCCGAACGCGTCTACCAGGTGATCGATGCGGGCCCGGCGGTGGCCGACCCATCCGATCCGGTACCGGTACCCGACGGCCCACTGGGTATCGAGCTCGAGGCGGTGACCTTCGGGTTCGACCCCGGTCAGCCGATCCTGCGCGATCTCGACCTACGGGTGCGCCCCGGCGAAACCGTGGCGATCATCGGTCCGGCGGGGTCCGGGAAGACGACGCTGTCGCTGCTGCTGCCCCGCTTCTACGCGCCGGATTCCGGCCGGATCCGGCTGCTCGGCACCGGCGCTACGCAGCCCGTCGATATCGCCGATACCGCCGCGGCGCAGTTACGCGCGGCCGTCGGTGTGGTGTTCGACGACCCGTTCCTGTTCAGTTCCAGCGTCGCCGCGAATATCGCTCTGGGCCGGCCCGATGCCACCGCTGCCGAGATCCGGGAGGCCGCTCGCCAGGCCGCCGCCGACGAATTCATCGCAGCGCTGCCCGACGGCTACGACACCGTCGTCGGGGAACGCGGTCTCACTCTCTCCGGTGGCCAGCGGCAACGGATCGCACTGGCCCGGGCGCTGCTGGCCCGGCCGCGGATCCTCGTCCTCGACGATGCCACCTCGGCGGTGGACGCGGTCACCGAGGCCGCCATTTTCGGCGCCCTGCCCGACCAGGGGTCCCGGACCACGATCATCCTCGCGCACCGCGAATCCACCCTGGCCCATGCCGACCGGGTGATCCGCCTGCCGGAACCCGCCACGACCGTGGTGAGCGGCCCCGCCGTCGTGGCCGACCGGCTACCGGTCACCCAGTCGACGGACCGGATGGCCGCCGCGGCGAATCTCAGCGAAACGCCCGAGCTTCGCCGCGAGATCGCCCGCCTACCCGCCGCCGACGAACAACCCCGGCTGGACCCGGCCCGGCTGCGCGAACCCGACCCGGGTTTCCGGCTGGCCCGCCTGCTGCATCCGGTGCGTCTGCTGGTTTTGGCCTCGGTCCTGTTATTGGCGCTGGACGCACTCATCGGGATCGGTTTCCCGCCGCTGGTGCGGCACGCCATCGATTCCGGTGTCGCCGGCTCCGACCCGGGCGCTCTGGCCGTCACCGCGCTACTCGGTGCCGGGCTGGTGACGGCCGGATGGGTGGTGGCGTCCGCGACGACCCTGCTCACCTCCCGGACCGGCGAGCGAGTGCTGTACGGACTGCGAGTCCGCAGTTACGCCCATCTGCAACGCCTCGGGCTGGACTACTACGAGCGGGAACTGTCCGGGCGGATCATGACGCGGATGACCACCGATGTCGATGCGCTGTCCACATTCCTGCAGACCGGTGTGTCGACCGCCCTGGTGAGCGCGCTGTCGCTGGCCGGGATCGCGGTCGCCCTGCTCGTGATCGATACCGGGCTCGCTCTGGTGGTGCTGCTGGGTGTCCTCCCGCCGCTGATCATCGCCACGGTGATCTTCCGCCGCGTGTCCTCGGTGGCCTACAGCATCTCCCGGGAACGGGTGTCCACCGTGAACGCCGATTTCCAGGAGAACGTCGCCGGCCTGCGGGCGGTGCAGGCCTACCGGCACGAGCGGCGTTCGGCCCACCGGTTCGCCGAATACTCCGCCGGATACCGGCGCAGCCGGATGCGGGCACAGCGGGCGATCGCGCTGTACTTCGCGTTCATGGCCTCGTGGACCGATCTGGCGCTGGCCCTGGTGGTACTCACCGGTGCGCACGCGGTGGCCTCCGGGGAGACGAGCGCCGGCACGCTCATCGCGTTCGTGCTGTACCTGGAGTTGCTGTTCGGCCCGGTACAGCAGTTGTCGCAGGTATTCGACGGGTATCAGCAGGCCCGGGTGGGGTTGCGGCGGATCGGTGAGCTGCTGCGCACCCCGTCCTCCCTGCGCGCCGACCCGCCCGGCGCCGACCCGATCGCCGGCGGCCTGCGCGGCGACCTGGCGCTCGACGCGGTGCGTTTCAGCTACCCGGCCACCGACCGTCCCGCACTGGACGGCGTGGATCTCGCGGTGGCCCCCGGGCAATCGCTGGCGCTGGTCGGTGCGACCGGGGCCGGGAAATCCACCATCGTCAAGCTGCTGGCCCGGCTCTACGATCTCGCCGATACCGACACGGGCGTGGTCCGCGCGGACGGGGTCGATATCCGCGATTACCGGCTCGACCGGTACCGCTCCCGGCTCGGCATGGTTCCGCAGGAAGCTCACCTGTTCACCGGTGACGTGGCGAGCAACATTGCGTTCGGGAAACCCTCCGCCACCGAATCCGAGATCGCGGACGCCGCCCGGGCGGTGGGCGCGGCGGAGATGATCGCCGGCCTGCCCGGCGGAATGCACCGGCCCGTCGGGGAACGCGGCCGCGGACTCTCCGCGGGGCAACGCCAGCTCATCGCCCTGGCCCGCGCCCAGCTCGTCGACCCCGACATCCTGCTGCTCGACGAGGCCACCGCCACCCTCGATCCCGATACCGAAGAGAAAGTGCTGGCCGCAACCGGTTCCCTCGCTCGCGACCGGACGACCGTGGTCGTCGCGCACCGGCTGGCCACCGCGGCCCGGGCCGATCGCATCGCCGTGATCGCCCACGGGCGGGTCGTGGAAATGGGGACCCACGCGGATCTGCTGGCGGCCGGCGGCGAGTATGCCCGCCTGTGGACAGCCGCGGGTAACGCGGAAGGAATATCCTCGATAGGACACAAGTCGTCAACTATGAGGTCGGGGTAGACCGGTGGTCGGTGACGTGGCCGATGGACACGGGGGCATATCCTCGTCGGAGGGCGTATCGGTACCCATCCACCGATCCCCGGTGCCGGGCACGTCACAAACGTCGCAGCGCGAAGAACGAAATGAGGCGAACACCTGCTGTGAGCAGCTCAAAATCCCAGTTCGGTCAGAACCAGTGGCTGGTCGACGAGATGTATCAGAAGTTCAAACAGGATCCATCCTCGGTCGACGCCAGCTGGCACGAGTTCCTCGCCGACTACACCCCCGAGACCTCCGGTGATTCCGGTAACACCGACCGGTCCGCCACGGCACCGGCGGCCCGCCCGGTGAATTCCGCCCCCGTACCGGCCGAGGCGGCCTCCGTGCAGACCCGCGCGACCGCGCCTTCCGCTCCGGCCAGTGCCGCCACCCCGGCCGCGGCCCCGAAGCCGGCGACGCCCGCCACCACCGCGGCGAAGACCTCCGCGACGGCGCAGCAGCAGCGCGCACCGAAGACCACCCCCGCGCCGACATCGAACGCCGCCCCCACCTCGGGCGCGCCGAAGCCGCCGGCCGCCGAGGAGAAGAAGGTCCTGCGTGGTGCCGCCGCGGCGGTCGCCAAGAACATGTCGGCGTCGCTGACCATCCCGACCGCCACCAGCGTGCGGGCCGTCCCGGCCAAGCTGATGATCGACAACCGGATCGTCATCAACAACCATCTCGCCCGTACCCGCGGCGGCAAGATCTCCTTCACCCATCTGCTCGGTTACGCCATCGTGCAGGCCGTGAAGGCGTTCCCGAACATGAACCGGCATTTCGCCGAGGTCGACGGGAAGCCGAACGCGGTCACCCCCGCGCATACGAACCTGGGCCTGGCCATCGACCTGCCCGGTAAAGACGGGAACCGCTCCCTGGTGGTCGCGGCCATCAAGGGTTGCGAGGAAATGACCTTCGGCCAGTTCCACACCGCCTACGAGGACATCGTCCGCCGCGCCCGCGACGGCAAACTGACCTCGGAGGATTTCAGCGGGGTCACCATCTCGCTGACCAACCCGGGCACCATCGGCACCGTGCACTCCGTACCGCGGTTGATGCAGGGTCAGGGCGCGATCATCGGCGCGGGCGCCATGGAGTACCCGGCCGAGTTCCAGGGTATGAGCGACGAGCGGATCGCCGAGGTCGGCATCGGCAAGCTGATGACCCTCACCTCGACCTACGATCACCGCATCATCCAGGGCGCGGAATCCGGTGATTTCCTGCGCACCATCCACAAGCTGCTCATCGCCGACGAGTTCTACGACGAGATCTTCCACGGCCTGGGTGTGCCGTACGAGCCGATCCGGTGGCGCAAGGATATCCAGGAACGCGGTGTCGACAAGAGCACCCGGGTGCTGGAGATGATCGCGGCCTACCGCAACCGCGGCCATCTGATGGCCGATACCGATCCGCTGCGCCTGGTCAAGGAGAAATTCCGTAGCCACCCCGACCTGGACGTCACCCAGCACGGCCTCACCCTGTGGGATCTCGACCGCGAGTTCAACGTCGGCGGCTTCCACGGCGAAGAGCGGATGAAGCTGCGCGATGTGCTCTCGGTGCTGCGCGAGGCCTACTGCCGCCATGTGGGTGTGGAATACACCCACATCCTGGAACCCGAACAGCTGAAATGGATCCAGGACCGGGTCGAGCAGAAGCATGTGAAGCCGACGGTCGCCCAGCAGAAGTACATCCTGAACCGGCTCAACGCGGCCGAGGCGTTCGAAACCTTCCTGCAGACCAAATACGTCGGGCAGAAGCGGTTCTCGCTGGAGGGCGCCGAATCGGTGATCCCGATGATGGACGCCGTGATCGACCAGTGCGCCGAGCACGGGCTCGACGAGGTCGTGATCGGTATGCCGCACCGCGGCCGGCTCAATGTGCTGGCCAATATCGTCGGCAAACCGTACTCGAAGATCTTCACCGAGTTCGAGGGCAATATGAACCCGGCCGCCACGCACGGCTCGGGCGATGTGAAGTACCACCTCGGTGCGCGCGGCACCTACCTGCAGATGTTCGGCGACAACGAGATCGAGGTCTCGCTGACCGCCAATCCCTCGCATCTGGAAGCGGTCGATCCGGTACTCGAGGGGCTGGTGCGCGCCAAGCAGGATCTGCTGGACAAGGGCGACGGTCCCGAGGGCTTCTCGGTCGTCCCGCTGATGCTGCACGGTGACGCCGCGTTCGCCGGGCAGGGCGTGGTCGCCGAAACCCTGAACCTGTCGGGTCTGCGCGGTTACCGCGTGGGCGGCACCATCCATATCGTGGTGAACAACCAGATCGGCTTCACCACCGCGCCGGAGAACAGCCGCTCCACCGAGTACTCCACCGATATCGCCAAGTTCATCGGCGCCCCGATCTTCCATGTCAACGGCGACGATCCCGAGGCCTGCGACTGGGTCGCCCGTCTCGCGGTCGATTTCCGGCAGAAGTTCCGCAAGGACGTGGTGATCGACCTCATCTGCTACCGCCGCCGCGGTCACAACGAGGGCGACGACCCGTCGATGACCCAGCCGTACATGTACGACGTCATCGACACCAAGCGCAGCGTCCGCAAGAGCTACACCGAAAGCCTGATCGGCCGTGGTGATATCTCGATGAAAGAGGCCGAGGACGCGCTGCGCGACTACCAGGGCCAGTTGGAGCGGGTCTTCAACGAGGTCCGCGAGCTGGAGAAATATCCGCCGGGGCCGAGCGAATCGGTGGAGGACGCCCAGCAGATCCCGTCCACAGTGCTCACCGCCGTGGACAAGTCGGTGCTGCAGCGGATCGGCGACGCGTTCATCAACGTGCCCGACGGTTTCAGTGTGCATCCGCGCGTGCAGCCGGTGCTGGACAAGCGCCGCGAAATGGCCTACGAGGGCAAGGTCGACTGGGCGTTCGCCGAGTTGCTGGCCTTCGGCACGCTGATCGACGAGGGCCGCGCGGTGCGGCTGACCGGTCAGGATTCCCGCCGCGGCACCTTCACCCAGCGGCATGCGGTGATCATCGACCGTAAGACCGCCGCCGAGTACACCCCGCTGCACAACCTCAACAGCGAAAACCCGGGCTGGTTCGCGGTGCACGATTCGGCGCTGAGCGAATTCGCCGCCGTCGGTTTCGAGTACGGCTATTCGCTGGGCAACCCGGACGCGCTGGTGTTGTGGGAGGCGCAGTTCGGCGATTTCGTCAACGGCGCACAGTCGATCATCGACGAGTTCATCTCGTCCGGTGAGGCGAAGTGGGGTCAGCTGTCCGAGGTCGTGCTGCTGTTGCCGCACGGGCACGAGGGTCAGGGTCCCGACCACACCTCCGGCCGGATCGAGCGTTTCCTGCAGTTGTGCGCGGAGGGTTCGATGACGGTCGCGGTGCCGTCCACCCCGGCGAACTACTTCCACCTGCTGCGCCGGCACGCGCTGGACGGTATCCGCCGTCCGCTGATCGTCTTCACCCCGAAGTCGATGCTGCGCAACAAGGCGGTGGTGAGCGATCTGAAGGACTTCACCGAGTCCAAGTTCCGCTCGGTGTTCGACGAGCCCACCTACGAACAGGGCATCGGCGACCGCGCCGCGGTCAAGCGCATCCTGCTGACCAGCGGCAAGCTCTACTACGAGCTGGCCGCCGCCAAGGCCAAGCGCAAGCGTGACGATATCGCCATCGTCCGGGTGGAGCAGCTGTACCCGATGCCGAAGTTCCGGTTGAACGAGGCATTGGAGCGCTACACCAACGCGACCGATATCGCCTGGGTGCAGGAGGAACCGGCGAACCAGGGTGCCTGGCCGTTCTACGGCCTGAACCTGCCGGAACTGCTGCCGCAGCGGCTGGGCCGCCTGCGCCGTATCTCGCGCCGTGCCATGTCGGCCCCGTCCTCGGGTTCGAACAAGGTGCACGCGGTGGAGCAGGCCGAGATCATCGACGAGGCGTTCGAGCCCACCAGCTGACCGGTATCTCGTCCGACCCCCCGGGCGGCCCCCCCCCCCCCCGCGGGGGGGGGCCCGGCGGGCCGGGGGTGGGGGGGGGGCGCCCGGAGAAGACCGGGGGGGGGCAGGTGTGGGGGGGGGGCGGGGGCCCCGCCGCCCCGCGAGCACACCCCCCCGCGCCCCCGCCACAACGCCGGTATCGGCTTCGTGACCGGAT
>NZ_JARWPM010000086.1 GCF_029869215.1 Nocardia carnea | reverse complement strand
CATCCTCTGTATGCGCCAGCATCCGTTGGCGCCGTCGCGTACCGGTGCCGAGAACCCGCCGGAACTCCATGTAAGCCGCCTCGATGTTCCGAAGCGTGGCAATCAAGTCGGGTAGCTGGTTCTGGCTGTTGGTGTGGGTGCACCACGCCCGTAGGTCGGCCTCAGAGGGGGTCTGCTTGCCGTATTCGATCTTGCTGGTTTTCGACTCGTGCCAGCCTGCGAGCTCCGCAAGCTTGCGGCCGGTAAGCCCGGAGTCGCGGCGAAGCTCCCGGAGCCGCGCCCCGAGAGCTTCCCGCTGTGCGTGAGCGGTTCCGCCAGTGGTCACCGCGTGTACTCGTCGTACGGCGTGGCAATCTTCCAGACGTAATCCCGGACGCTTCGGCAGTATTCGACAATCCGCGGGTCCGTGGTGATCGCCCCTCCGCCGAGCCGGCCGTCTGGCTCGAAAGCCGTAAAGGCAACGGTGTCGTTGTCGAACAACCACCAGTCATCCCCGGTCAGCTTCTCCGAGTCGACCTCATGCCGAGGTAGGTACCGGATGTCTTCCCCGGCGTTGACACTTTCCCGGGAGACTTCCAGTAGCCATCGGGTGTAATCGGTGTGTGGCACCGTCACCACCCGTGCCCGGCGCATCACCGCGCCCCGGCTCGTCATGTCGCGAACCAGGGACAGCCAGGCTTGGAACCATGCGTAATCGTCCGGATTTCCGTCCAACCAGTTCTGGTATGGATCGACACCATCGGCGGTGTTGTACTCGTCCTGTAGCTCTAGGTGGAACGCTTCGTGCTGGCACTCGCGTATCCGGCGGTCGAATGCCTCACCGCGTAGCAGCAGCACCGTAGAACGTCCTCTCTAGCTTCGGTACCAGTATCGGGGTCTCATCGTCGGCCAAGGTCAACTGAGCCAGCGTCTCAGGGTCGGTAACCGGGGTTCCGCTGAGACGGAAGGTGCCCCTACCGGTGTCCGTCATGGTCGCGCCTATGTACGTGTCGGGTTCGGCGAACCCGGTGAGCAAGTGGGGTACCTCGACTGTCCCGGGTGTGTCGGTCACCCAGCCTTGGACGAGATAGCCGTTGGGCTCCGCCGCGTACAGCGTCGGGCATCCGCTGGAGGGTGAGCCGCCTTTACCGAGGAAACGTAACCGATGCATGGTCGTCCTTCCGTGTTGTGTGCGTGAGCTTTCTACGCACTACCTCAATCATCCCCGGATGTTCGCGGTATCGCACCAGTTCAGCACTCAACTCGAAAGTTCGCGCAAACTTGTAGACCCGGGCGGATGCTGATTCATAACGTCGTCTCAGCCGCCGCGTCGGGTGCTTGTCCTCGGCGCGGCGAGCAAGCCAACGACACACAAGGGGCGCTCATGCTGTTCTCGGTCAAAGTGAGTTGCTGCGGATCGCAGTGGTACTTGTACGCACCGGCGTTCGGGGTGTCCCGGTTCGTCTCGGACAAGGAGCGCATCCGGGAGGAAGCGCACGACATGATCGCAAAGTGCGGCGCAGCCCCGTCTAACTTTGAGGTCGACCTAGAGCTTGGCCGCGTAATGGACAAGAAGACCTTCATGGTGGTGAACGGCCTCGACGTTTGACCAAGCTGCTGGGCGAAAACCAGGAACTTGTGAGTTTGCCTGGAAGTACGACTCTTCTGCCGCTGAGTGATCGCCCAATCGGATCTTGAGCTTTGGCGTCCACGGCCATAGCACGAGTGGCATCCTTGCTGAGTGACCGATCACATATTCACTGGCTACTGGTGGGAAGCTGGGTCTCCGGAGAAGAAACAGCCGGGCACGCTCCAAATAGAACCCGACGGCAGGTGCGGGCTTTCTCTTATCGAGGGATTCGACCTATTCACCGAACAAACCGAAGACGGATTTGGATCGCTAGGTGAACGACATTTAGACATAGTTCACGGCTATGCAGGTGATACGGAAATAACCCTCATTGACTGCTACAGCAACAACACAAACATCGACTTGTTCACGGGAAAAATCAATAGCCAACACATTCGGGCACGCAAAGCCCTAGTCGGCATCCATCTCGAAGACCAAAACAGTAATGAATTCAGGTCGTGTCGCATCCAACTTGAGAATTTTCACCATTGGGCCATGAAGGGGAAATCCACTACCGGGTTGAACACTGATGGCCAGAAGGTGACCGTGTCTTTCAAGGACGAGAAGTCAATACCATTTGATGCAGACGGCTGTTCATTCACGATGGATACGGTCTCTAATCTTAATTTCCGCCGAAATTCCAGACAGTTTCCATCAGTACTTGGAGAAACCTCAACGACCCTCCATATCGACAGCCACGGACTCCGATCCGAAAATGGTTTCGACGACCTAGCGTCAGCCATCCTTGACCTACTGAGCCTCGCCCGTGATGAACCTAGTTCAATAATCCAGCAAATTTTGGTTCATGATGAAAGTTGCCGAACCGCTCTTCCCATATTTGATCAAGCGGGCGCATTGGCATTCGATGAGAATGGAAAACCTTTAGTTGAGTATACTGTGATGCATAGAAGCGCGACCGTGCACACACAGCGCGTATTTACGTCGATTTCCAAAAGTCCCTCACGGTCGGAATCTAAGCCCTTTCTCTTCACTGCCGCTGACATGCCCTTAGGTGAGGTACTACCCAAGTGGTTGGACCTGCGCCGGAAGGTACGAACCTCGACGGACATGCTGTTCAGCTTGCTCTACGCTAGGCCGCGCTACACAGAAATAAGAATGCTAGTCGCTGCTGCCGCAGCGGAGGCGTTGAGCAGATCTCTCGACAAAGATGTGTTACCTATGCTCCCTTTCGACTTCGACCGGCTGTGCACCGCCAGCCTCGGCGCTATCGACCCCCGCGATCATGGTAGGTTCCTGTCGGTATTCAGAAACGAGCCGAACTATAGAGATAGGGTCCTGCATTTGACATGCATACCGCATCCAAGTGCGGTTGATATTGTTATTCCGGATCGAGAGAAATGGGCAGATGACCTGCGTGACGCGAGGCATGGGTTAGCGCACGGGCTACAAGATCGGGCGCGGACCGGGAATATTGGATTGCTCTATGAGCGGACAATATATCTGATTTATCTCGTCCTGATGCACGAGCTAGGGTTTTCGGAAGCGGTTCAGGTCCGCGCCGCAGAAAGCAATCAGTACCTAGTTGCTCGAATGGGCAGGTAGCCCATCAGATCATGCGGTGGACCGTGCAGGGTGTGAACCTAGAAAAACGTAACATCATGGCCGTTCGGGGCAAGGCGCCAATTAGGCCAATCCAACGTGCCTTGAACTCACGGGCTAGAATTGGCAAGATGATGCAATTGCCCTGAAGGGTCGCGACGGTGACCTGTAAAGGATATGCGTCAGGTGAATCGACAACCAAGCGAAATAGCTATGTAATCGAGGAGTGCTGTGAAGAAATCGTCAAGCGGCACGTCCGCTCACCTGGATTTCTACCTAGATCGTGGTTGCCTGGTTGTACCGTGCCAACCCGGAACTAAGCGGCTTAGAGCCGGGTCTGCCGACTGGACCGCATCCGCGTCTCGGAGACGCCGGAGTGAGTTGACCGGGAACGCCGCCGTTCGGAACGGTACGGGCGCCTTGCTCATTGTTGACGTCGACACAAAGAACGGAGGCTCGCTGACTGAGCTGACTAGCCGGTTCCCAGGTATCGACACCGATACGCGGACCGTTCAGACGGTTTCGGTAGGCGAAGCCGGCCCAGGGCTGCAATTGCTTTACACGTTGCCTGACGGTTTTAAGGTCCGCCCAGTTGTTCTGGTTACTGGGGAATTAGGGCCGCAGATCGAGGTCGCAGCGTTTGCGATGTTGCCGGGTTCGCGTGCTCGGGGCTCGAAAGGGTGGGAGCAAGATCCGCCGATGCGGGCTTACACCGTGGTGAACGATGTCGATCCGGTCCCTGCCCCGGCTGCTCTGTTGGCGGCCGTAGAGGCTCGTGAGGCCGTTGAAGGTGTCAAACCGACGCCGGGCGGTGTGGAAGACGGTGCCGCCCAGGCTCAATTGGACTTGATGGTCGCCCAGCTAGCCAGTGCTGGCGACGGCCAGCGTAATGAAGCGTGGACCCGGTACGCGCTGCCGATCATCCGTCAGTGCGAAGCCCTCGGCGAAGACGCCGTGAGCGTGCTGACGGTCGCATATGAACAGTCCGGTGGTGTCGATAGTTCTTGGGTCAAGTCAGCGATCCGCAACACACTCCGCAAGGCGGAGACCATGCCAAGCGGCCCTAGCGGCCTTGGAGCGTATGCGTTGGAGGAGTTGGCTGAACTT
Organism: Nocardia carnea; assembly: GCF_029869215.1. Lineage (GTDB taxonomy): Bacteria > Actinomycetota > Actinomycetes > Mycobacteriales > Mycobacteriaceae > Nocardia > Nocardia carnea_B. The sequence continues at coordinate 962 of NZ_JARWPM010000086.1, read as the reverse complement.
GAGACCTGGGCGCGGTTCGCGCCGTGGGCCGGCCCTTCGGGGCCAACTGACCGCAGGGTGTTCCTCGCGGTGGTGCGGCTCTGCCTGAGTCAAGGTCGGACTGAGACCGGATACGGGAAACGGAACCTCGCCTTGTGCGCCGGGGTGTCCGAGGAGGCGGTGGAGGCTTCCCTTAAGCGTCTGGAAGCAGCCAACCGGCTGGAAGTCTCCAGGGCTGGAAACTTCACCTCTCGACGTCCGCGTATGGGGCAGGTCGACACCACACACATATTCCCCCCATTAGTAAGGGAGAATATCTCTAACCCAGATATGTGTATGAGCATAGATCCTTTGAGCATGGTGTGGTCCGTCCCAAAGACGGACAACGGAGCAGGTTTGAACGGCCGTCATGGCCAGTTGTTCGACTTGGTGTGCGCTGGACTCGACAACGCCCGAGCCCTTGGCGAGTACATCGGGTGTAGACCTGACTCACTCAGCCGGACACTGACCCGACTGGTCGAGGTTGGGTTGTTGATGAAGAGCGGAACTACCTACGTCCCGGACCCGGAAGCGGGTAAGTTGTCCCACCAGTTGGCGCTAGACCTGGGTGGATGCGAGGTCTGTGCACACCGGGAGAACCGGTACCGCGCAGAAGCCGAGCAGTTCAGGGATTCGCAAAAGCCATCGGATCATGGATTCTCAAGCAGCCCGGACGACTGGTATAGCCCGTTCTATGAGACGAATGGAACCACCGCTGTGGCGGGTCTGGTAGATGCGGACGACTACAGCCGGCGTCGGTGGGAGGAGGAGCAAGAGCTCTTTCGGCAGATCGGCTTACCACCTTGACCCGTCCCCCATGGATGCGACCAGCCGGAATTAGAGTCTCGTTGGCCCTGATCAGGGGTTAGAAGGGACTATGGGAACCATGGCTGGACGGAAACGGCATTCCGCGGAGGACATCGTGCGCAAGCTGCGGCGCGCCG
>NZ_JARWPM010000085.1 GCF_029869215.1 Nocardia carnea | reverse complement strand
GTCCCGGGGGAGCGCGCAGTTCTGCTGGACCCCCCGTACCCACCCGAGCAGGCCGATGCCGGGGAATCGGCGGGGGGGCGGGCGGGGGGGGGGCCGGCCGCCGCGCCGGCCCCCCCGCCCCCGGGCCGGCGCGGGGGGGGCCGCCGCCCCCCGCGCGGGCCCCCCCCCCCCCCCCCCCCCCCGCCGATTCCCCGGCATCGGCCTGCTCGGGTGGGTACGGGGGGTCCAGCAGAACTGCGCGCTCCCCCGGGACCGCCGGATCGGCGTGCAGCCAGACGAATTCCGCGCCCAGATCAACGGTGCGCGGCAGGGTCGCGGCCAGTTCGGCGGCATCCGCCTGCCCGCATTCGCTGGTGTCCATCCGGGCGAACGTCGCGCGCAGCCCCGGCCAGGCGAGGGCGAACCCAGCATGCAACGGCCGTTGATCCACCTCGTCCTCGGGAACCCAGGCCAGTTCGACACTCTCCATGTTGGGGCGAACGGGCAGGGGTTTGCCGGCGTCGGCGATCACGGTGGTGTAGGTCCAGCCGCTGGGGGCGACGGCGGTGACCCGTTCGGCGCGCACCTGGAAATCGGCGGCCTTGATCCCGGCCTCCTCGTCGGCCTCGCGGACGGCGGTGTGCACCGCGGATTCGTCACTGTCGCGGGCACCGCCGGGCAGCGCCCAGGTACCGCCCTCATGACTCCACAGCGCCCGATGCTGCAGCAATACGGCCGCACCGCCGGTGCCGAGCGGCGCGCGCAGCAACAGCCCGGCCGCGCCGAATTTCCCCCAGTGCCGTACCCCACCGGGGCTCACCGCCCACCCGTCTCCATCACCGCGCATCTCGCACCGCCCTCGTCGACCGTTCCCCTCCATCCTGCCGTACCCGGTCGCTGCGGTGGCCGGTACTGCTCACAGCGCGGGAGGTCGCGCTACTCGCGACGGGGTCGTCGCGCCATACGCGGCAGGCGCGTCACCCCACATGAGAGCGGGCGCCTCGGACCACCCGAGAGCGGCGGGTCGCACCACTCGTGAGGGGCGTCGTACCGGTCGCGGTGCGTTTGTCGCGCCAGCCGCGATGCCGTCATCGTGCCAGCCGCGATGCGGTCGTCACGCAAGCCGCGATGCGGTCATCGCGCCGGTCGCGAGGAGCTTCGTGCCGGTCGCGGCAAGGTCGGCCTTCCGCTCGCGGAGATGGGTGTTGTGGCCGTCGGGGCGCGGGCGTGCAGAATACCGAATACGCTCAGGAGCGCGGTGTGAGCGGGATCCCCCACGGACCGCGCAGCGATACAGCGCACACGGCGCCCAGAGTTGGAGGGTGGACATGACGCGGTCGGCGGTGGATCGGGTGGTCTCCGAACCCGAACCGGCCCAGCCGGAACCGGCGCCCACGACCGGGTGGACCGGCCTTGCGCGCACCCGGGTCGAAACGGCGTGGAAATGGCTGGATCCCGCGCGTCTACGACTGTTCGCACAATCCTCGCCGGGCCGCCTGATCGGAATAGGGCTGCTGCTGGCCGTACTCTGCCTCGGCTCGGGGGCGCTCACCGCGGCGACCGTGCACGACCGCCAGCGCGATCTCGACATCCTGCTGGCCGGTACCGAACCCGACGCCAATGCCGCGCATCGTCTCTACACCTCGCTGTCCGTGGCGGACGCGGCCGCCGCCACGGCATTCATCTCCGGCGGCCTGGAACCGCAACAAGTCCGCGACCGCTACAGCCAGGCCCTGGGTGAGGCGGGCGCCGAACTGGTGACCCTCTCCGGCAACGGCACCGAGGACGATCAGCAGCGGATGGGTATCGGTTCCGGATTACCGGTGTATTCGGGCCTGGTGGAGACGGCTCGGGCGAACAACCGCGAAGGCCATCCCGTGGGCGCCGCGTATCTGAGTGAGGCGTCGCACCAGATGCAGAGCGATCTGCTGCCGATAGCCGAGCAACTGTACGTCCGGCGGGCCGAGGCCGTGGACAGCGCCCAGGACCGTCACGTCCGGCCGCCGTGGCCGGCGATCATGCTGCTGGTGGTGGCGCTGGGGACGCTGGTCTGGGCGCAGCGGCTGCTGGCCCGGCGGTGGCACCGCACGTTCAATCCCGGGCTGCTGCTGGCATCGGGGGCGGTGCTGATCCTGCTGCTGTGGACCGTCGTGGCCGGATCGGTCTCGGCGGCCGCGATGTCCAGCGGCCGTTCCGAAGGTACGGAACCGGCCGCCCGGCTCACCGAGAGCCGGATCCTGGCGCAGCAGGCCCGCTCGGCGGAAACGCTGAAATTGGTGCGCCGCGACACCACCGGCGATTACGACCACACCTTCGACGCGAACATCACCCGGCTCAACGAGCTACTCGCCGGGCATACCGACCGCGCGACCACCGACGCCCGCGCCGCCCTGCTGCACTGGCTGGCCGCGCACCAGCGGATGAACGACACCCTCAACCGCGGCGAATTCGCCCGCGCCGCCAACATCGCCACCGGTCCGGGCGCCGAAAATGCCACGCTGCATGTGGAAGCGCTGGACAAGGCGCTGGCCGCGGGCATCACCGAGACCCGGGACACGCTGCGCAGCAATATTTTCCGCAGTGCCCGGGTACTCGACTATCTGGCGCCCGGCGCGGTTATCCTCGGTATCGCGGCCGCGGCGTATATCGCATTCGGAATCTGGCCGAGACTGCGGGAGTACCGATGAGACCTGTGCGCATTCCGCGCCGACCGGCGGTGCCGCGGTACCGGATACGGCGAGCCGGCCCGCCGCCACGCGGCACCCGATCCTGGCCCGTGCGCGGGCTGATCGCCTGCACGGCGTTGCTCCTGGCCGGCTGCGCCACCGGGCCCAGCCCGCGCAGCGATACCCCACACGGCGACTACGCCGAACCGCCGCTGCCCGCCCAGGCGACCGCGATACCCGCCGACAGTTCGGTTCCGGTACCGGACGACCCGGACTGCGGCGACCCCACCGCCAGCCTGCGCCCGGCGGGGCCGGCCGCGACCGGCCCCGCCCTGAACCGCATTCGCGCCCGCGGCCGGCTGGTGGTCGGCTTGGACACCGGCAGCAACCTGTTCAGCTTCCGCGACCCCAACAGCGGTGTCATCGTCGGATTCGACGCCGATATCGCCCGCGAGGTCGCCCGCGACTTGTTCGGGGATCCGGATCGCATCGAATATCGCAGCCTCGGTTCGGAGGAACGGGAGGCCGCGCTGATCGACCGCCGGGTCGATATGGTCGTGAAGACCATGACCGTCACCTGCGCACGCTTGGAGCGGGTGGCCTTCTCCACGGTGTACTTGAAGGCGCATCAGCGGGTGCTGGCGATCAAGGGTTCCGGAATCGAGAGCCTGAAAGATCTCGCCGGTAAACGGGTGTGCACGATCCGCCGTACGACCTCGCTGGAACATATCCGGCGGATCCAGCCCGAGGCATCCATCCTCACCGTCCCCACCTGGGCGGATTGCCTGGTGGTCCTGCAACAGCGGCAGGTGGACGCGGTGAGCACCGACGATTCGATCCTGGCCGGACTCAAGGCGCAGGACCCGCATACCGATCTGGTGGGCCCGAGTATCAGCGAGGAGCCGTACGGTATCGGGATTCCGAAGGGTGACGAGGATCTGGTGCGGTTCGTCAACGGCACCCTCGACCGGATCCGCGCCGACGGCACCTGGAGCCGCCTCTACGGCCAGTGGCTCTCGGCCCTCGGCCCCACCCCGCCGCCCCCGGCACCGGCCTATCGGGACTGATCGCGGTGGACGCCAGCGAGTCCGGCAGCCGGCCCGGCGGCGAAGACGCCCCGGAGCCCGGCGGCGCCGGCGGCACCACCGCCACTTCCGGCACCACCGCTACCACCGGGACCTCCGCAATCGCCGGCACTTCCGCAATTACCGGTACCGCGGCGGTGGCGGGTACCGCGGCGGCAGAGCCGAGTGGTCCGCGGGCGGGCACCAGCCTCGCGGCGGGCCGGGGCAGCGGGTCCCAGATCCGCACCGGGCGCAGCACCCGGACCGCGCGTTCCCGGCCCAGCGTGCGCACGCTGGTCGCCGGGCTGGTCGAGGTGCCGCCCATCGAACCCGCCGATCCGGCGCGAGCGGTCCTGGCCGATCCGGTGGTGGCGGAGGGGAAACGGTTCTGCTGGCGGTGCGGGCAACCGGTCGGCCGGTCGGATGCGAGTGGTCCCGGCCGTACCCGCGGCACCTGCGCGAAGTGCGGGGCGAACTTCGATTTCCGCCCCAGCCTGCGACCCGGCGATATGGTCGCCGGCCAGTACGAGATCCAGGGCTGCCTCGCGCACGGCGGCCTGGGCTGGATCTATCTGGCCATCGACCGCAATGTCAGCGACCGCTGGGTGGTGCTCAAAGGCCTGCTGCACGCCGACGATATCGAAGCCCAGGCCGTGGCGGTGGCCGAACGCGAGTTCCTCGCCGAGGTCGCGCATCCGGCAATCGTGAAGATCCACAATTTCGTCGAACACGAGACGGCGGCCGGTGAGCCGATCGGGTTCATCGTCATGGAGTACGTGGGTGGCCGGTCGTTGCGCAGGATGCTCGACGACCGGCATCCCCAGCGGATCCCCGTGGCGCAGGCGATCGCCTATGTGCTCGAGGTGCTGCCCGCCCTCGACTATCTGCACGCGACGGGCCTCACCTACAACGACCTGAAACCCGACAACATCATGGTCACCGAGGATCAGGTCAAACTGCTCGACCTCGGTGCCGTCGCGCCCATCGATGCCTACGGGAACCTGTACGGCACCAGGGGTTTCCAAGCTCCCGAGATCGCCCGTACCGGACCGACGGTCGCCTCCGACATCTATACGGTCGGCCGGACGCTCGCCGTTCTCACCCTCTCGATCCCCACCGAACACGGCGCCTACCGGGACGGCCTGCCGACGCCCGAGGACGAACCCGTCCTGGCCGAATACGAATCGTTCCACCGCCTGTTGCTGTGCGCCACGGACCACGAACCGGACCGCCGGTTCGCCTCCGCCGGCGCGATGGCCGACCAGCTGGCCGGTGTCGTGCGCGAAATTCTCGCGCTGGACACCAGAACCGAACATCCGCACCGCTCGGTGGTTTTCGGTAAACAGCGCACCGCCTTCGGCACCGAGCAGCTGATCGGCCGGACCGACGCCTACGCCGACGGAGCCGACCACGACACCGCGCTCTCCGCCGCCGATATCGCGGCCGCACTCCCGATCCCGCTACCGGTCCCGGCCGATCCGGCCGCACGCCGGCTGTCGGAGATCCTGCAGGCCGAACCCGATCAGGCCCTGGCCGCCCTGCACGAGGCGCGCGAGGAGCTGGCGCGGGATCCGGCAGCCGCGCCGGAGAACCTGGAGCTGGAACTGCGGCTGGCCGAAGCCCGTATCCTGCTGGACCTGGACCGCGTCGGCGACGCGGGTGAACTGCTCGACGCGATCCCCACCGCGGGCCGCCGGGATTGGCGGATCGACTGGTACACCGGGCTGGCCGGGTTGCGCGAGAACGACTACGAGAAAGCCTATTCCGCCTTCGACGCCGTATTGCGGGTACTCCCGGGCGAGCTGGCTCCCAAACTCGCCCTCGCCGGTACCGCCGAACTCGTTCTCCAGCATTGGCATCCGGACGAGACCAAGGCGTGGCGTGCCTACGCCGAGAACTTCTACGCCATCACCTGGCGCACCGATCACGGCCTGGTGAGCGCCGCCTTCGGCCTGGCCCGGCTGTTGTCGGCGACCGGCCGCTACACCGAAGCCGTCACCGCCCTGGACGAAGTTCCCGCGTCCTCGCGCTACTACACCACCGCCCGGATGACCGCCGTTTTGCTCCTGCTCACCAGCGCACCCGTGGCCGAACTCGCCGAGGACACTCTCCGGGAGGCCGCCGTCCGGGTGGAAACCTTCCCGCCGGACGAACGCCGCGCGGTGCAACTTCAGGTCATCGTCCTCGGTAGCGCGCTGGCCTGGCTGCAGGCCGGTAAGACCCCGGCCGCACCGAACCCCCCGCTCATGGGCGTCGCTTTTACCGAGAACGCGCTACGCGACGGCACCGAGAAGCGCCTGCGCACGCTGGCCCGGCTGGCCCCCGGCCGCCGCCACCGCTACGCCCTGGTGGACCTGGCCAACTACATCCGCCCCACCACCTGGTTCTGAACCGGTCTGCAGAGCCGCGACGGCGAAATGAACCCGCTGTGGCGGTCGCGGGGGTGTCCGGGTCACCCTTCGGTGAAGTGCGCGAGCGTCGCGATGAGGCGGCCGGCGATATCCGGTGGCCAGGGGAACGAGGGGGAAACCATGCGCTGGTGGGCGAGGCCGTGTAGGCCCAGCCACAACGCGACGGTATCCGCCGCGACGTCGGTACTTCGCGACAGACCTGCGGTGACACATCCCTCGAACGCCTCGATGAACAGCCGCAGACTCTCCTGACCGAGTGTGGCCATATCGTGTTCGGTCACCGAGCCCGCGGTGAGATCGGGGATCCACACGCCGGCGAACATCGCCCGGTAGCGGCCGGGCCGGGCGCGGGCGAAATCGAGGTAACAGTCACAGAGGGCCAGTAGACGTTCCCGGGGCGCATCGGTGCTGTTCAGCGCCGTGCGCAACAGCGCATCCAATTCGTCGAACGCATTGCGCACAACCGCCAGCATGATGGCCGGCTGGTCCGGGAAGTGGCGGTAGATCGAAGGTGCGGCGATACCGGCCCGGCGGGCGACGGAGCGCAGGGTGATGGCGGATTCCTCGCCGGTTTCGTCGAGCAGTTCGACCGCCGCCGCCACGATCTCATCGCGTAACCGTGCGCCCTCTCCGCGGGGGTTGCGAGTACGGGTACGCGTCGCTGTTCTATCTTCTCGCATGCCGTCACCTTACAGAACAAAACTTACACGCGTTAGCTCTTGCGAAATTTCAACTAACGTGCGTAACCTTACGGTTGTTATCGCAACTTCAGCGGATCGGATCACACCATGAGCGTCAACACCCGCACCACTACCGCCACCGAGATCGTGCTGCCGGGCAAGGTCGAACCGGAGGGCCTGCGAGTCACCACCCGCGAACTCCCGGCGCCCGCCGCGGGGCAGGTGGTCCTGGAGCTCGCCGCGACCGGCGTCTCGTTCGCCGAACAGCAGATGCGCCGCGGCAAATACTTCGACCAGCCACCGTTCCCCTTCGTCCCCGGCTACGACGTCGTAGGCACCGTCACCGCCACCGGCCCGGGCGTGGATCCCGCCCTGATCGGACGCCGGTTCGCGGCCGTCACGAAGGTCGGCGGCTGGGCCAGTTCCCTGCTGCTGGACGCCGCGGATCTGGTGCCGGTACCGGCCGGGGTGAACGCTTCCGCCGCGGAAACAGTGCTGGTCAACGGCATTACGGCCTGGCAGATGCTGCACCGGACCGCCCGCGTGCGAACCGGCGGCACGATCGTGGTGCTGGGCGCCAACGGCGGGGTCGGGTCCACGCTCGTGCAACTGGCCCGGCATCACGGGGTCACGGTGATCGGCACGGCCGCCCCGCGCCACCACGCGCTGGTCCGGGAACTCGGCGCGATCCCCGTCGACTACCGCGACCCCCAGATGTATCGGCGGATCACCGATATCGCGCCCGACGGCGTGGACGCGGTATTCGACCATGTCGGTGGCGGCGGGGTGGTCGACTCGTGGCGGTTGCTGCGCAAGGGCGGCACCCTGGTCTCCTACGGCACCGCGGCCACCAAGGATGTCGAAGGCAATTCACAACTGCCGGTGCTGAAACTCTTCGCCCGGCTGACGCTCTGGAACTACCTGCCCAACGGTAAGAGTGCGCACTTCTACAACTTCTGGGCCGGCCGGCGCCGCCTCGATACCTTCCGCAGCCGGCTGCGCGAAGATCTCACTCAGGTTCTGCGGCTGCTCGCCGATGGGGTCCTCACACCGCAGATCGCCGCGGAATTCCCACTGTCGCAGGCGGGTTCGGCGCTGGCTCTCGCCGAATCGCGGACCGTCGCAGGCAAGGTGGTCCTGGTCCCCGACGCCCGCCCCGCCTGAACCACGCCGATTCCACCGCCTCCCGGAGACCCGGCGAACGCTGCCCACCCGCGCCCGCCGCGGCCCGGGCAGCAGCACCGCCGCACCCTCGGCTCACGTCCACAGCACCGGCATCACGAACCTGGAGTACACATTATGACCACCGCCACCCTGCCCACACCGATCACCGCCGCAACCGTCGACCACACCGGGGAGGTCGACAACCGCGCTGCCTACATCGGCTTCGGGCTCGCCTATATCGCCGGCCACGGAGCCGCGGCAATCTCCACCGGCGCCGATCCCCTCGTCGCCCTGCCCGAGTGGCTGCCGATAACCCTGCTCGGTCTCGGCCTCCTGATCGGTACGGTATGCGCCACCCGCGCCGCCCTGCGGGCGCAGCGCACGGCGCCCGAATCCGAAGCCCTCAGCGGCAAACTCCTCGGCCTGTCCTGGGTGGTGGGCTTCGCCGCCCTCGCCGTCGCCATCACCGGTCTGACGTCCACCCTCGATCTGCCCGACCTGCAATCCGTTCTCTGGCCCGCCGGTTCCAGCCTGATCGTCGGCCTGATCTATCTCGGTGAAGGCGCCGCCCGCCGCAATGTCCTGCACTACAGCCTCGGCGCCTGGCTCGCACTGGTCGCGGCGGTAGCCCTCTGCTTCGCCGCGGCCGGCCACTTCTGGGTCCTCGCGGTGGCCGGTGGGGCCGGCTACGCGATCGCCACGGTCCTGGAATTCCGGCGCCTCGCCGCCGGGTGATCCGGCCCCCGAAATAGTTTTGCCGTCGAGGTACGTACGAAGTTCCGTACGCACCTCGACGGCAGTTCGTCACTTCGAACATTCGCGCCGAGCGCCACTACCGCCGCGATCAGCCGATACGCCGCACAGGTTGGCCCGTCAGGCGCGCTATGGTTTCGAAATCGGCATCGTCGTGCAGGACGGTCAATTCGTGATGTGTCGCCGTCACCGCGACCAGCAGGTGGACCGGACTCGCCGATTGATGCCACGATTTCTCCGCGAGCCGATGCTGCAGGTCCGCGGTCTCATCCCATACACCGTCTCGCACTACGTAATAGGGAAAGGTCTCGCGTAGCAAGCTGTCGGCTTCGTAGTACGCGCTACGTGCTCCGGCAGCACGCAGGTACTCCTGGCGGACCGGCTCGCAGATCCCCACCAGACCCGCGGCAACACTGTCATCCCAATCCGGATCACTCTGCCGGCGAAAGAACCGGACCAGCGCGCTGGTATCGGCCAAGAACAGTTCTGTCACGCCACCCGGCCGCCGCGGGGGGCTTCGTCGGCCGCTTCGAAATCGATCTCGCCTTCGGCAACCATCCGACGCATACGGGCGATAGCGGCCGCCCGGCGGCGGCGATCACCGATCTCGCGGAGAGCAGCGTTGACCGTGTCTTTTTTCGTTGTCGTACCCAGATGCCGGGCCGCTTCGGCGAGCGCCTCGTCATCCACGTCGATCACTGTTCTGGACATATCCACAACCACCCCTTGATATACGTTCCAGAAACAGGATATCAGCCTGGGGGCGAGCGCGGACACGTCGACAGCAGGACAGGTGGCCGCCGGCCCGAGCGCCACGCCCGGGCCGGCTTCCTCCCCGTTCAGTCGGTCCAGACGGAATCGATCGAGGTCGCCGCGGCCGGCGGCGGGGTCGGGGTGCCGCTGGGGGTGCGGGAGAAACGCGGGGCGGGGGCGTGCTGGGTGACGTTCTCCAGCTCGATCAGCGAGTTACGGGCGGCGATGTGCTCGTTCTCGGTGGCTTCCTCGAAGGTGAGGACCGGGGTGACGCAGGCGTCGGTGCCGGCGAAGATATCGGTCCATTCGTCACGGGTCTTGCTGCGGAATTTATCGGTGAACAGCTTCTTCAGCTCGTCCTGGCCGGCGGGGTCCATCTGGAACGGCAGGCCCTCCGGGTCGATTTCCAGGCCGGCCAGCAGCTGCGCGTAGAACTGCGGTTCGATCGCGCCGACCGCCATGTATTTGCCGTCGGCGGTCTCATAGGTGTCGTAGAACGACATACCGGTGTCGAGCAGGTTGGTGCCGCGCTCCGAACTCCAGGCACCCATCCCGCGGAAGGCCCAGATCATTTGCGACAGCGCCAGCGTGCCGTCGATCATCGCGGCGTCGATCACCTGGCCCTTACCGGAGGTGTGGCGTTCCACCAGCGCGGCGAGCACGCCGAAGACCAGGAACATCGAACCGCCACCGAAATCGCCGACCATGTTCAGCGGCGGTACCGGACGTTCGCCCTTGCGGCCGATGGCGTGCAGGACGCCGGTGAGACTGATGTAGTTGATGTCGTGACCGGCGCGGTCGGCCAGCGGCCCGAACTGGCCCCAGCCCGTCATCCGGCCGTAGACCAGCCGCGGGTTACGTTCCAGAGCGACGTCCGGCCCCAGCCCCATCCGCTCGGTGACGCCCGGCCGGAACCCTTCGAGCAGCACATCGGCCTTCTCCACCAGGCCGAGCACCTTCTCGATATCCGCCGGATCCTTCAGGTCGGCCTCCACGACGGTGCGGCCACGGAGCGTCGGGCGATCGGCCCCGCCCGGCAGCTGGCCGGCCCGCTGAATCCGCACGACATCGGCGCCGAGATCGGCGAGCAGCAATGCGGCATGCGGCCCCGGCCCGATTCCGGCCAATTCGATCACGCGAATGCCCGCGAGCGGGCCCTGCTTGGCGGTGGATGGTGTGCTCACGCCTTACCTCGGTTCGTCGTCGATCCAGTGTCCGCCCGCGGCCGCCCGCGGGACATATTGACAGTATGACAACAGGAGCGTCACGTCACGGCCTCGGCGTGAACCAACCTGTTCCGGCAGTTGTCGGTGGATGCGGGCACACTGTCGCTATGCCCGGCCCCGCCCCACTGGACACGATGGATTTCGATACCGCCATCGGCCGCTGCGCCATCACCTGGCGCGGCGAGGCGGTGGTCGGGTTCCGCCTGCCCGGCAGCGATCCGGACACCACCCCGGCGAAGGTCACGGGCGGCGACGCGCACCGGCTCCCGGATCCGGCCACCGGTCCGCGCGCCGCCGCGATCACCCGGATCCGTGCCCATCTCGACGGCGACCTCGACGATCTCCGCTGGATCCCCCTCGACCTCACCGGCCTCCCGGAATTCCACCGGTCGGTCTACCGCATCACCCGCGCCATCGACCCGGGCCATACCCTCAGCTATGGCGAGGTCGCCGGCCGCGCCGGTGCCCCGGGCGCCGCCCAAGCAGTCGGCCAGGCCCTCGGCCGCAACCCGATCCCACTCCTCGTCCCCTGCCATCGAGTCCTGGCCGCCGACCACGCCCTGCACGGTTTCTCCGCACCCGGCGGTATCGAAACCAAACAGCGCCTTCTCGCCATCGAACGCACCGCGGGTTTCGGTGAACCGACCCTGTTCTGACCCGTTCGTCCACGGCGGAAGCGACGAGTGCGCACGGCCCCGGCCGGCGCGGGAATCGAGACGCGAATGCGCTGGAGGGGTGCGGCGGACTTTGCGAGAGTAGGCGCATGCCGTTGTTCACGAACCTGCCGCCCGCGACATTCGAATCGTTCGACGGGACCGTGATCTGCTATCACCGGGCCGGGGACGGGTCGCCGGTGATCATGATTCACGGTTCCGGCGGCGGGCTGCACTCCTGGCAACCGGTGGCCGAGCATCTCCCGGACCGCTTCGACCTGTGGCTGCCGGCCCGGCGCGGGTATGCGCCGAGCGGTCCTGGGCACTCGCCGAAACATTTCGCCGACGAGGTGCGCGATCTCGGCGCGATCATCGGCATGATCGGCCGGCCCGCTCATCTGGTGGGCATGTCCTACGGCGCGACGGTGGCCCTGCACGCGGCGGCGTCCGGGCTCCCGGTCCGCTCACTGGCCCTGTGGGAGCCGCCGCTGTACGCCGCGGGTGCCGAACTCGCGCCCGTGCTTTCCCGATTCGAGAAGCTCACCGCCAACGGGGACCGCGCGCAGGCGCAGCGGTTGCTGGCCGAGAAAGTGGCCCGGGTGCCGGCGCCGCTGCTCGCGCAGTCAGCCGCCGTCGACGACGCCGAGGACACCCCGGACGACTCCTACGGCTGGAGCCGGGACCTCGAGTCGATGGTCGGCGACACCATCTATCTGGACCGCTGGGCATCGATCACCGTGCCGACGCTGCTCATACGCGGCGCGGACACCTGGGAACCGATGCCGGAAACGGTCGAGCGGCTGGCCGCGGTGCTGCCGCGAGCCACCATGGAAACCATACCCGGACAAACACATTTCGCGCCCTCCACGGCCCCCGCGGAGGTTGCCGGAATCCTCGCGGACTTCCTCTACTGACCTCTGCCGGACCGCTCAGACCGCCACCCGCTCGTATACCGTCTGCGCGCGCCGCGCCATCGCGACGCCTATCTCGTATCCCCGCGCGATCAGTTGCTCGTGGACCGCCGGATCCTTGGATTCGGTGTCGTAGAGGAATTCGATGGACGCATTACCGATTCGGGAATAGTCGGCGATGCCGTGCATTGTCTGAGTCGTCAGCGCGGCCTTGTACCCGTGCCGGAGGAACGTCCCTTCCCCGAGACCGGCACCGGCGACGAGATGCAGTTCCCGCACCGCACTCGGGCTACCGTGGGCAACATCGTCGTACGCCCCGAAAACGCGGTCGAACCAGCCTTTTACGAGTGCGGGCATGGACCACCAGTAGACGGGGAAGAGGACCACGGTGACCGCGGCCGACTCGAGTAATTGCTGCTCGTGCCGGATATCGGCCGGCAGCCCGGAAAGCCCGCGGTGGTGTGCCAGATCCGCCTTCCCGTACACCGGGTCGAAACCGGAGGCCGCCAGATCATGGATCCTGGCGACGGCGTCTCCACCGGATCGGATGCCCTGCTCGACGGCTCGCGCAATCGCCCAGGTAGCCGAGTCGTGGTCCGGGTGCGCGACCACGAGCATCACCTCGGGCCGGCTCTGTTCATTCGTCATGCGGACCAAACTAAAGTTTGACACTAACGTCAATGTCAAGGAGAACGCTGCCGCATGCGCATACGTGATCTGAGCCGGGCCACCGGAGCGAGCCCGCGAATGCTCCGGCACTACGAGAGCGCGGGCATTCTCGCGCCCGAACGCGACTCCAACGGGTATCGGACCTACCGCCCCGAGGATGTGCCGATCGTGGAGCACATACGCTGCCTGCTCGCGTCCGGCCTCTCGCTGTCCGAAGCGTCCGCGATACTGGAGGTCGCGTGTCTCGACCCGGCCGGCGCCTCCGCCGCCGACCGCGCCGCCGCGTTGGCGCAACTCGATGAGCGGACAAGCCGGTTGGATGCCGGGATCGCCCAGCTCCAGGCGCAGAAAGCGGATATCCTCGGACTCCGCGCGAGCATCGAGGCGGCGGCGAATCGCCTCTCCGATTCGGTCCCGTAGCCGGATTCGGCCGCACCGGCGGTTCAGGCCGTTTCCGTGGCCGACCCGAGCCGGGGGAACGGTTCGGTGGAGAACACGACCTCCACCGCCACCTCGAAGTACGCGGCGATCCGCAATGCCAGATGCAGGCTGGGGCTGTATTCGCCGCGTTCCAGGTAGCCCACGATCTGGTAGTGAACGCCCAGCGCCTCGGCCAGCTGCCGCCGCGAGATGCCGCGCTCGGCGCGCAGCATCGCGATGCGGTTGTAGATGACCTCAGACTCACAGCGCATCCGGGAACTTGCGGTCCTTGGGTTGTGTCGAATTGATGCTGTCCCAGCCCACGGTCGGCGGGGCGGTGTTTGTGTCGGTGGCCTGTGCCACACTGCCCGATGATGAGCAGACACACCGCGTTTCGGTACTGCCTCGACCCCACGGTCGAGCAGCACTCCCTGCTCACCCGCCATGCGGGTGCGGCCCGGTTCGCGTTCAATCAGTGCCTGCACCTGGTGAAAACTGCGCTCACCCAGCGCGGCACAGACCCCGGCCATCCGGTGCCGTGGACCCGATACGACCTGATCAACGCATTCAACGCCTGGAAGAAAACCGAAGCCGCCGGTCGCGTCTTCGTCGTCGGCGCCGGCGGGGTCACCGAGGTGCAGGTCACCGGATTGGCCTGGCGGGATCAGGTGTGTCAGCAGGTGTTCGAAGAAGCCGCGGTCGACTGCGGCCGCGCGCTGACCGCGTGGTCGGACTCCCGCGTCGGCACACGGCGAGGCCGCCGGGCCGGGTTCCCGAAGTTCAAGAAGAAACACACCAGCACCCCCGCATTCCGGCTCCGCAACAGACACTCCAAGGGCGGGCGCCCGTCGGTCCGGGTCGGTGACCACGGCATCCCGCGGTCCGTGACCCTGCCCGGTCTCGGGACACTGCGGGTCCGTGACGACACACGCCGCCTACGCCGCATGCTCGCCGGCAAGCGGGCCAAGGTTCTGTACGCCACGGTCTCGCTGCGGGCGGGCCGCTGGTGGATCAGTATCGCGGTCGAGGCGGCCGATCTGCACCCCGCCCACCAGCACCGGCCGCGTGGATGCGGTGCGGGTGGCTGGGTCGGGATCGACCGAGGTTTGTCGACGTTCCTGGTCGCTGCCACCGCCGACGGTGCTGAAACCGTCCGGATCGACCGGGCACCCAAACCTCTGGCTGCCGGTCAAGCCCGGCAGCGGCGGCTGGCGAAAGCGCTGTCGCGGAAACAGAAGGGATCACGTAACCGGACAGAGGCCGCCGCGCGATTGGCGCGTCACCACCACCGGATTGCCGGCATTCGCCGCCATTTTCTGCATCAGGCCACCAACACGCTGGTCAAAACCCACGACCGGCTCGTGATCGAAGACCTGCATGTGGCGGGGATGCTGCGCAACCGGCGGCTTGCTCGGGCGATCAGTGATGCCGGGTGGGCCGACTTCGCGCGGCTGTTGCACTACAAGCAGCAGTGGCGCAGCGGTACCGTTGTCACCGCTGACCGATGGTTCCCGTCGAGCAAGCGGTGTTCGGCGTGCGGTGCGGTGAACGCGGGTCTCACGTTGGCGGATCGGGTGTTCACCTGCGGGTGTGGATACCGGGCCGATCGGGACCTGAATGCTGCGGTCAACCTCGCCGCCTGGGCCGAAGTACGCCATGGAGACGTTTCAGGATCCCCGGACCTCAGAGCAGGGGGCCGGGTTACCAATGTCCGCCGACGGGAAGGCGCTGACCGGCACCCTGCGGGTGCCGGTGCAACCGGCCCGGAAGACGCGGAAACCACGGCTCATTCCCCGGTCGGGGTATGAACCGAGGACGCCCGAGAAGGGCGGTGTCCGATACCCACATGAGTTATCCGACACGCTGTCAGAAGGCACGCTGCATCCGTTTCGCCCCAAGCATCACCAGGGCCTCGCCACGCTGAGCCTGAAAGCCACCTCGCGCGCCCGGCGCGATCAACTCACGCCCGGACCGAGTCGTGCTTGCGCACGAATTCCAGGAACCGCGGAACGACGCGATCCGGACTACCCCACAGAAGTTCGTGACCGACCCCGAGAAAGATCTCGACCTCGGCCGAGGGCATATGCGCACCCACCCGGCGCGCACCGGCCTCGGGATCGTTGATCACGGTCTCCGCGCCGTAGAGCACCAGCATCGGCGCGGTGATCGCGCCGAGCTGCTCGTCGGTGAGCGGGCGATCCCACGGCATGGCCGACCGGAACTTCATCCCCGCCACCATCATTTCCCACTCGTCACCGGTGTGCTCGACCCCCGGAGTAAGCCATCGATTGAACTTCCGCATCCCCTCCGGACTCGGCCGCATACCCATACCGAAAAACTTGAGCAGCACCCGCAACGGCGGTTTGGTGAATGTCGCCGCACTGGGTTCGAACATGGTCAGGCTCGCCAACCGCTCCGGCCGATGGACACCGACCTGCGCAGCCAGCCACGAGCCCATCGATCCACCGGCCAGATGGACCCGATCCAGCCCCAGGCCGTCGAACACCTCGGCCATCCATGCCGCGATATCCGCACCGTCGCGAACCGGCGCGGCCTGCACCGAGCGACCCGGCCAACCGATGACATCGGGCGTGTAGACGGCGCGGTCGCGCGCGAAGTCCGCCACGAACGGCCGCCACAGCAGACCGTTTCCGGAGAGCCCGGGCAAGAGCACGATCGGCGCACCGTCCCCGCCCCCGGACCTACGCACCCGGGTGATCCCGAACGATGTCTCTATATCGGAGTCGACCGCCGGCACCGGCCACTGAGCGGCCACGGCGTCGTAGTGACGCAGATAGGCGGCCTGCGCTTCCGCGCTGGTGAAACGTCCGAGCTTCGGCATGATGACCCTTTCCCCGTTTTGATGATACGAGCATATCATCTAAAGGGTATGCCTATACCATCAAAATCCGGATGTTCGAGAGGAGAGGCGGGCCCGTGCCACGATTGGTCGACCACGAAGTGCGACACAGGCAGATCACCGACGCGACGCGCCGCGTCATCGTGGCCGGCGGCCTCGAAGCCGTGACCTTCCAGACCGTGGCCGCCGAAGCCGGCTTCTCGGTGCGGCTGGTGCAGTACTACTTCGGGACCAAACAGGAATTCCTGCTCGCCACCCACCGCTCGGTCATGGACGATGCCGGCACCCGCTTCGCTGCGCGCTGGTCCGAACTCGGCGAGCAGGCCGAACCCCGCGCAGCCGTGAAAGCCGTACTCACCGAACTACTCCCACTCGACGACCGGCGCCGGGAAGAAGCCATAGTCCTCGGCGCCTTCGCCGCCGCCGCGATCACCGGCCGGGGCATCACCACCGAAGAAACCCTGGCGGCACCCCGCGCCCTGGTCACCCTGCTGGCCCATCAACTCGCACGAATCGAACAGTCCCGCGCCGCCCCCGAACTGGACGCCGAACTCATCCTGGTAGCAGCCGGCGGAATCACCCAGGGCATGATCCAGGGCCACTACACCGCGGACTCCGCGCTCACCCTCGTCGACCATCTCCTCGACCGCGTCCTCCGACCGGGAACCCACGACTGATTCGATCCATCGCAGCCATCCCGCACACATCGACGAATCGGCCACCCGGCGACGTCGGTAGCGATGGGTGATCGCCGGGCATCTCCGCGAGTCAGAATTCGTCCATCCCGGGATCGGTGCCCGGAAGCCAGCTGCGCCCCGGCTCGGTCCACTGCCGCGCCTTGATCATCCGGCGGGCCGCGCGGCGGTTCCGGCCGAGTAATCGGTCCAGGTAGAGCCGCCCGGCCAGGTGATCGGTTTCATGCTGTAGGCAGCGGGCCAGATACCCCGTACCGGCGACGGTGACCTGCTCACCGCGTCGGTCGGCACCGGTCACCCGGGCGCGGTACGCGCGCCCCGTCGGAAACCACTCACCGGGTACCGAGAGGCAGCCTTCCAGGTCGTCCGGGTCGGGCATGGTTTCGGGAATCCCGGACGTCTCGAGCACCGGGTTCACCACATGGCCGCGGTGTCGCGTGCCGTCGTCGACGAGGTCGTAGACGAAAACCGCGCGCGGATCGCCCACTTGGTTCGCGGCCAGGCCGGCGCCGTTCGCCGCCGCGAGGGTTTCGAAGAGATCCTCGACGAAGGCGGCCAGTTCGTCGTCGAACACGGCCACCGGTGTTGCGGGCGTGACCAGGCGTGGATCGCCGGCGATCAGAATCGGTCGGATAGTCATGCCGAAGGAGAGTACTCAAATACGAGTAGTCGTGACAGACTGGAGCGGTGAACGAAACCCGGTTGTTCGTCCTCGCCGCACTTTCCCGCCGAGGCCCGATGCACGGCCATCAACTGCGCCGCGACGCGCGCCTGGATCGCGCCGACCTCTGGTCGCGGGTCAAGCCCGGCTCGCTCTACGGCGCCCTGCACCGCATGGCCGACGAGGGCCTCATCCGCCCACTGCGCACCGAACAGCAGGGCGCCCTGCCGGCGCGCACGATCTACGAGATCACCGACGAGGGCCACCGGGAGTTACGCGCCTTGCGCGACGAGGCGTTCACCGAGGTCGACCTCCGCCCGGACCCGGTCGATCTGGCGCTGGCCGTCAGCACCGACCTCGATCGCGAACTGCTGCGCGGCTACCTCGAAGACCGGATCGCGGCCCTGCGCGCCCGCGGTTCCCGGATCGAACACCAACTCGACCGCAGCTGGCCCGACCAGAACACCGCCGACGACCTGATCGTCGAACACGCCCGCATACGCATCCAGGGCGAAATCGACTGGCACGAACGCGTACTGGCCGATATCGACAAACTCACCACCCCGGCCTGAACCCGCACTCGCGGGAATATCGGCACCGCGCTCGTACCGGAGGGAAGTCCACTGTGTTCGAAATACCCGCCGCGTTCGCCCACGGACTCGGCGCCGGCGAACGGGGCCGGGCCTGGCTCGCTTCGCTGCCCGCCCTGGTCGACGAACTACTACAACGCTGGCACTGCGACCCGGCAGGCCCGGCGCGGCACGGCCGGGTCGGCATTGCGCTGCCGGTACGGTGCCGCGATCATCCACCGGCGGTAATCAAGGTGTCGTTCCCCGATTACGGAAGCCCGCACGAGCCGGCCGCATTGGCCGCCTGGAACGGTGCGGGCGCAGTCCGGCTGTACGAGCATGCCGACAGCAGTTTCGCGATGCTGCTGGAGCAGGCGCGGAGCCGGACACTCGCCGGTATCGCCGATCCGGAGGAGGCGCTCACCATCCAAGGCCGGCTCGCCCACCGACTGGCGGTGCCCGCCCCTGCCGGGCTTCCCCGGCTATCCGACAGTGCCGGCGCGTGGGAACAGGAAATAACCAGTGCCATGGCCGAACTCGCGGATCCGCTGCCGAAAACCGTCGTGGCCGCGGCAACGGCGACACTGCGCGAACTCGGCGCCGCACCCGTCGAGACACTGCTCCACGGCGATCTGCACGACACGAATATCCTGGCTGCCGACCGCGAATCGTGGCTCGCCATCGACCCGAAAGTCCACGTCGGCGACCCGGCCTACGACGCGGTGTACGTACTTCTCAGCCCACGCTTCGGCCCTCTGCTCACAACCACCCATCCCGGACCCACGCTGCTCCGCTACCTCGACATCTACTGTGAAGCTGCGGAAATCGACCGCGACCGAGCCCGCCGCTGGACCCAGGCCGGAGCAGTGCGGGAAGCACTACAGGCCCGGCGCAACGGCGAGCCGGCCTGGCTGATCGAGGCTTTCGACAGAGCCGCCGAAGTACTCACCTGAGGCAGAACCGAGCGACACCGACCGCTCACCGCGGCCACCAGATCGCTGCCACGATGACGAGTAACGGTAATCCGATCGCAACCGTGAATCCTGCGACCACAAGGGGGCTCATGGAGCCGACTGCCGGAACGCCCAGCGCGCGAAGCTGAGCCGTGGGAATACTGTCTCCACGTCGGCCACGTCCATCACTGCGTTGAGCTCGACCGGGCTCAGATGGTCGGGCGCCGGCAGAATCACCAAATCGGCGCCGGCGTTACGCACCTGATCGGCCACCGGAAGCACCGACAGTTCACGAGGCCAAACGAGGCGGTACCCGAGATGCCGGGCGAGGCAGCGTATCTGTGCACGATCAGTTTCCGGCGCTCGGCTGATATCGACGTTGATCCAGCCGAACGCGACCGAACGGTTCATGACGGCGCTCTGCCCGGCTGCCCAGCACTCTTGTCGGCCTGTTTCCCATGCAGACAGCACTCGGTCGGCAAGCCGGTGCAGCCTTGGGCTGGGGCGCCGGTGCTGGGTAAGGCGCGGAGTGCGGCGGCGATCCGCTCCAGTAGTGCACAGTCGTTCTGTCTGCTGATGTGTGAATTACCCTGCGCTGCAACCTTTGTACGGTTCACCGACAAACGGATGGGGAGCGGCGGCAGATTCAGGCCCATCGAGACACCTCACGGTCGTTGGGTTGGTTCATAGACCGCCGGACGGCTCGGCGAAATCGTATGAGACGAGTACCGGCGGCGCTGGGATTGACGCTATGGGTATGCGGCATACCCTGGACAGACAGCGAGTGTTGACAGGTGTTTGCGGCCATGGAGGGGAGATGGAGCCAGGAGCAGGCGCGATCCTGCGAGCAGCGCGGCAATCGTCCGGCATATCGCTGCGCGAACTCGGCCGCCGGACGCACTACAGCGCCAGCTACCTCAGCCTCATAGAGTCGGGCAAACGAGCGGTGCCCCCCGGCGTGGTCGCCGCATATGAACGCGTACTGGGCGCAGATCTCGGACGCATCACCAGCGTGGCCAAAGCTCCAGCTACGGTGAATGCCGCCGCACTACAAGAGGTTTCCGGAGTCCTGGGCTCTCTGAGACGAGTCGAGGACGCGACCGGGGCGCTCACCGTGCTGCCTACCGTGCGAGGGCTCGCGGATATGGTGTCGCACAGCCCTACCGCACTCGCGAGTGAAATCGTCCAATACCGAGGCTGGCTCGAGCATGCAGTCGGAGCAGATGCCACGGCACGGCGCACATTGGGCACTGCTGTGAAAATTGCGCGGGCGGCAGGTGACCCGGACAGACTCGCGCACAGCCTCGGATTTCTCGGCTACGTAACCACCAGCACAGGCAATTTCGGCGCAGTTCTCAATCTGTACGATGCCGCGCTGTCCGTGCGCGGCGCTCACCCTGTCATCGACGCTTACGGGCGAATGCGCCGTGCCGAGATGTTGGCCGAAATGAACGAGGAACGGAAAGCCACTCGCGCCTTGCTACCTGACTCTCCGAATGCCGACCCACCGGATTCCATGTACTGGTGGAGTCCGGGGTTCGCAGCCGTACAGCGCGCGGGTGTGCTGGCTCGACTCGGTCACCCGGCCGAAGCTGTGCGCGAGGCCGAGGCAGGGTTGGCCGAGATGCCCGAAGAACATCGGCGCACAGAATGGCTGGCATCGGCGCTTCGCCGGGTCGACCCGGACATCTCGCCGACCTGACCACCGGTGCCCTGGGCGAAAACAAGTAGCCGAGCACAATCGGCCGGATCTACTCTTTGCCGAAAAGCAGGGAGGTTCTCCATGTGTATGGCCCAGGTCCTCGCTTCGGCGTAGGTCGGTACTGACACCACGCTCCGAAGCGGCTCACGGACCCTACTTCCGGCCCTTCACAAGGAGCTTTCCCCTTGCGTGCCTCCGTATCCGCGCGTCTCGGCGCGGATTTTCACAAACTGTGGACCGCCAGTGCGGTCTCGAATCTCGGCGACGGTTTCGCTGCCGTCGCCGGCCCGCTGCTCGTCGCCTCGCTGACTTCGGATCCGGTCGCGATCGCCGCCGCCGGCCTGGCTCAGCAGTTGCCCTGGCTGTTGTTCGCGCTGCTGAGCGGTGCGGTTTCCGACCGGCTCGACCGGCGGCGCCTGATCGTGGTCGTCGATGTGCTGCGGGCGGTACTGGTGGGTGGTCTGGCGATCGCCATCGCCACCGGCACCGTGTCGCTGGTGCTGCTCTACTGCACTCTTTTCCTGATGGGTATCGGCGAAACGCTCGCCGATACGGCGGTCGCGGGACGGCTACCCGCTGTCGTCCCGGCCGACCTGCTGCCCGCGGCCAATGCCCGGCTGGGATTCACGTTCTCGGTGATCAATATGTGGCTCGCCAAACCGGTGGGCGGCTGGCTGTTCGCGCTCTCGGCGGCGGTACCTTTCGGCGCCAACGCGGCGACGTTCGTACTGGCGGCAATGATCGCGGCCACCATGCGACCCCATTCGCCGCCCCCGCCGGCGGAGTCCACCGGACTGTGGCGCGATATCCGGGAAGGCGTCGAATGGTTGTGGCGCCACCGGAGACTGCGCGCCCTGATCCTGACCATGGGAGTCATGCAGATCCCGTTCTGCGCCGCGTTCGCGACCTTCGTGCTCTACGCGCGGGACCGTCTCGGGCTGGCCGAGGTCGGGTTCGGTCTGCTGCTCACCGCCCACGCCGCCGGGGCGCTGGCCGGCTCGGCCCTCGCGGCGCGACTCGAGCGCCGCCTCGGCCTCACCCTGCTGTTGCGGGCGGGCCTGATCGCGGAGACGGCTACCCACCTCGTCCTCGCGCTCACCACCAACGCCTGGGTTGCCGGGGCGACGCTCGCCGCTTTCAGTGTGCACGCGGCGATCTGGGGTGTGGTGGTCGCCACGGTGCGGCAGCGGGAGGTTCCGGAGCGATTACAGGGCCGGATAGTCAGCGTGCACAACCTGCTCGACGTCACCGGCGTCGCCGCCGGAACCCTGCTCGGCGGGTTCCTCGCGCACTGGTTCGGTCCGGCCGGGCCCTTCTGGATCGGTTTCGCGACGATGTGCGTGATCAGTACCTGCGCGTGGCGGCATATCCGGTACTGAGTTCACCGGGGCGTTCGGCCGGTTCGGACCGCCGAGCGCCCCGGCGCGCAACTCAACCGCCGGCGGCCAGGTGCGCCGTTCCGCGGTCAGACGACGAGGATGGTTTTCCCCAGCGCGGTGCGCTCCTCGAATGCGCGATGTGCCGCGGCCGCTTCGGCCAGCGGGAGAACGGTTCCCACCACCGGCGAGAGTTCACCACGCACCGTCAATTCGACGGCGCGCTCGATGTATTCGGGCCACCGCTGCGGCCGGTAACCCAGGCTGAACGGAATCAGCGCGGCACCGACCCGGAGCAGCAGATCCGAGCCGATCTCGACCGGCGCACCGCTCGCGGTCCCGAACACCACCATCCGCGCGCCGGGCTCGGTGAGCAGGCCGTAGGCCTCACGGGCGGTCTGTCCGCCGACGGTTTCGAAGACGACCGATACCGGGCCGGCTTCTTCGGTCCAGCCGGGTCGCGAGTAGTCCACAGTTGTGTCGGCGCCCAGTTCGGCGGCCAAGGCACGTTTGGCATCCCCGCTCGCCCCGGCGATCACCCGGGCGCCCGCGCGTTTGGCCAGCTGCACCAGCAGGGTGCCGATACCACCGCCGGCGGCCTCGACCAGCACGGTATCGGAGGGGCCGAGTCCGGCGGTTTCGGCGAGGCCCATGGCCGTCGCGCCCTGGCCGAGCAGGGCCAGCGCCTGATGCTCGTCGAGGCGTTCGTCCAGCGGCCGGGCGTCTGCGGCGGGTACGACCACCAGTTCGGCGTAGCTTCCGGCGCCCACGGTCGCGACGATGCGCTCACCGATCCGGCTCGGCGCGACATCCGGCCCGGCCGCGATCACCTCGCCGGCCACCTCGATTCCCGGCGTATGGGGCAGCGGACGCCCGAGCGGATCGGGGTGGACCCCGGCTCGCACCTGGACTTCGAAGTAGTTGACGCCGGTGGCCACTGTCCGGACAAGCAGTTCGCCCGCCCCCGGAATCGGGTCGTCGACGTCTTCGATCTTCAGTACTTCCGGGGGTCCGTATTCGTGATAGCGAACGGCACGCACAACTCCACCTCTCGTTCCGGACTATCGGTCCGTTTAACGTTCGCTATCATACGGACCATCAGTCCGCTTTTGTCAACAGGAGGCTCCGGATGCGCGCCGACGCCGAACGCAACCGCGCCGCGATCCTCGCCGTGGCCGGACGCCTGATCTGCGACGACAAACTCGGTAACGTCTCCATGGACGAGATCGCAGCGGCCGCCGGCGTCGGCAAGGGCACGCTGTTCCGGCGGTTCACCGACCGCGAAGGGCTGATCCGTGCGCTGTTCGACGACAAAACCGCCCGAGCCTGGGCTACCGCGCACGCACAGGCGACGGATACGACCGTGCCGGTCGCCGAGCGAATACTCACCTATATCGCCGCGGTTTTCGACCTCACCACCGTCGAACTACAACCCCTTACCCGCGCAATGCCAGATGGGTGCAATTCCGATACCTGGGCGCCCTGGCGCAATCAGCTCACCGAACTCATCGCCCAGCTCGACCCCGATGCCGACGCGGAATTCCTGACCCTCGCCCTATTCTCGAGCATGCGCCCGGACCTCACCGATTTCGTCGGTACCCAGCGCCACCGCGCCGGCGTGCTGGACCTCACCGCACGCGTGCTCGGCATCGCCGGGCCGGAATAGGTTCCCCGTGCGCAGCCGGTGCACGCACCGCCGACAAGGCAGTTCGGCACCGGCGCGGCGAAATCACCGCCGCCCGGCCGGTACCCGGCGAACCGGTCTAGCCGATCACCAAGTTGTCTCCGGCGCGGAGGGTGCCGCCCCGCACCACCGACAGGTACAACCCGACACACGGCAGCGCGCCGAGCCCCGGGATATCGACATCGACCCGGTTCTCGGCCATCGGGCGGCGGACCGCCTGCGGCGCCCGTGGCAGGTCCCCGTGCGCCAGGGTCGGCACGGCACAGCGAGGAGTGGGGGTGATCGGTGACAACCGCACCGAACCTATGGTCAATTCCTTTCCGACCCAGTCGTTTTCCGCGTACGGCGCAAATCCCGGGGGCGTGGAGACGATCAGGTTCGGCCGGTATCTCAGGGCCTCGATATCGAGATGGTCCAGTGTGGCGGTGGTGATCAGGTGAAGCGGCGCGAAGTCGACGAACGAACCGCCGGGGGTGCCGGCGCCGACGGGCAGGGTCGCGTAGTCCAGGGCGGTATCGACCCCGTGGGTGAGCACATCCTCGGGGTCGGGGCGTTCCATTTCCGCGCCGTCGGGACGCATACCGGCCAAGTGGACATCCCGTTCGAGGAGCTCGTTCAGTAGCCGGTCGGCGTCGGGCGAAGCGGCCTCGGCGGTGCGCCCGTCCGGCAACGTGATGTGTATCCGTCCCGGGTCTCCGGTAGCCGAGCATTCCAGCAGCCGACGCCACAACCGTGGCTGTTTGGCGGTGGCGACCCGGCCGGTGGCCGTATCGATCACCGCCATCGCCCGGTCCCCGGCGGCACCGCTCTCGTCGACCACCAGTTCCGGTACGTCCTCGCCGAGCATGGATTTCACCGGATACCTGCGCAGTGTCGTGAGCTGCATTACCTCGACCTCCTCCCGGTTACCTGTTTTCCGAGTCCGATCGATTCCGGGCCCGTACGACCTTATCGGCCACCGGTGTCCGCCGCCGGCGGTCCGGCGTACCGGCCGGATCCGGGCTACCGTGGTTTCGTGAGCGTATGGGGCGAAATCATCGTCGGCCTGGTGATCGTGGTCGGCTTGGTCGGCATCGTGGTGCCGATTCTCCCGGGGGTGATCCTGATCTTCGCGGCGATCGCGGTGTGGGCATTCCTCACCGGCGGGGCGACGGCGTGGGTGGTGCTGGGGATCAGCACGCTGCTGCTGGTGATCTCCGGGGTCGTGAAATACACCTGGCCCGGCCGGAATTTGAAGGAGGCGGGGATCCCCAACCGGACCCTGCTACTCGGTGGGCTCGCGGGGATCGTCGGATTCTTCGTGATTCCGGTGGTCGGGCTGTTCGTGGGTTTCGTTGCGGGGGTGTACCTCTCGGAGATGGCGCGGCTACCCGACAATCGGCAGGCCTGGGTGTCGAGTAAGCACGCGATCAAGGGGGTAGGGCTCTCCATACTGGTGGAGTTGCTCGGCGCCCTGCTCGCCACCGGAGTCTGGGTAATAGGCGCTGTAATTTAGGCGCCGCCTCCGGCAGCGCGTGGTTCGGGGCCCCTCGGTCTCGTTCTTCACTCCGCCGCTCCTCCGCTCTGTAGCTCCAGAACGAGACGGGCCCCGAACCTCGGATGTGGCCCGTTGAGAGGATGCCGACACGGTGCCCAGGGGACTTGGCGCGCACGGCGGCTGTCAGCCCGAACCCGGTGTCCACCGCGGCCGGGGACCGAGTATGGGAAGCGGGCGGGTGGTGCCGTCGGTGGCGGGGCGGTCGATATCGCGCTGGGGTGGAATGAACAGAGGCAGTGTGGGGGTGGGATCTTCGGGGGTGCGGTCGATGGGCGGCAGACCGTAGAACGCGCGGGCGTTGTCTTCGAGGACGGCGTGCATATCGGTGCCGACCACATCGCTGATCAGCTCCACATCGGATTCCCGGAACGGGCGACCGGCGCGGGTGCCGGGAAGATCGCTACCGAACATCAGTGCTTCGGGGCTGACCGCGTGGATCCGGCGTAGCGCGGTGGCAACGTCCATCTCGACCCGCCCGAAGCCGGTCGCCTTCACCCGGGCGCCGCGATCGACCAGGTCGAGCAGGTAGGAAAGACCTTCCTCGGACATTCCCAGGTGGTCGATCGAGACCTTCGGCAGCTTAAGGATCACCGGTTGCAGCGAGGCCAGCATCTGGCCGTCGACATAGATTTCCACATGCCAGCCCACCAGTTCGTGGGCGCGCAGTGCCTGGCGCGTCATTCCGGTGATATCGGCGGCCGCGCGTTTCAGGTTGAACCGCACCGCCCGCACCCCGGCCTCGTGCAGGTCCAGAATCTCCTCGTCGGTGGCGTCCAGATCGAGACGGGTGACCCCGACCCAGCCCGGGCCGAGTTCGGCCAGCGCGGCCCGCAGGTAACTCTGGTCGTTCCCCTGGAAGGACGCGCTCACCACCGCACCGCCGGAGACGTCGAACCGGGCCATCCGGCGCCGGTAATCGGCGATGGTATACGGCTCCGGTAGGTAGCCCTCGTTCTCGATCAGCGGAAACCGCGGATCGATGATGTGCACATGGGCATCGAACACGAATACAGAATGCCTGATATGTCGTGGTGGCGCCCGCTCCGGGAACCCCGGAGCGGGCTCGGACCTACACCTTGTGCGGTTCGCTGGCGCGCAGCATATCCTCGCGCTCCACGACCTTCACCCGCTCGCGGCCCTCCGGTTCGCCCAGCGAACGCTCATGCGCGTCGAGGCGGTACCAGCCGGCCCACGTGGTGAACGGGATACCGCGGCTCTCCAGGAACTCGGTCACCGCTGCCGGCTCCGGGTTCTCCGCGGCACCGAAATGCTTGCTGTCGTCGAGCAGGCAAGCGACCGTTTCGTTCGCATCGCCCTTGGTGTGGCCGATCAGCCCCACCGGGCCACGCTTGATCCAGCCGGTCACATACGTCCCCGGCATATAGCGCGCGGCACCGTCGGCGTCCTCGTCGACCAGCACTCGACCGGCCTCGTTCGGGATCACCCCGGCCTGGTCGTCGAACGGCAGTTCGGAGATGTTCTGCGACAGGTAGCCGACCGCCCGGTAGACCGCCTGCACCTCCCAGTCCCGGAAGTTCCCGGTGCCCTTCACATTGCCGGTGCCATCGAGCTGGGTGCGTTCGGTGCGCAACCCCACGACCTTCCCGTCCTCGCCCAGAATTTCCGCGGGCGATTCGAAGAAGTGCAGGAACAGCTTGTGCGGGCGGTTGCCCTGATCCCGGATGGCCCACTGTTCGAGGGTGTTGGCGACCATATCGACCTGCTTGGAATGCCGCCGCGCGGCCTCCGAACCTTCGTCGTAGTCGATGTCCTCGGGATCGACGATCACCTCGATCGTCGGCGAATGATCGAGTTCGCGCAGCTCCAGCGGGGTGAACTTGGCCTGCGCCGGGCCGCGGCGGCCGAAGACGTGCACCTCGACGGCCTTGTTCTCCTTCAGGCCGGCGTAGACGTTCGGCGGGATTTCGGTGGGCAGCAGTTCGTCACCGGTTTTGGCCAGTACCCGCGCCACGTCGAGGGCGACGTTGCCGACACCGAGCACCGCGACCTTCTCCGCGTCCAGCGGCCAGGTGCGCGGCACATCCGGATGCCCGTCGTACCAGGACACGAAATCGGCGGCACCGTAGGAGCCGTCCAGGTCGATACCCGGGATCGGCAGCGCACGGTCGGCGTTGGCGCCGGTGGAGAAGATCACCGCGTCGTAGAAACGCCGCAGATCCGCCAGGGTGATATCGGTGCCGTAGTCGATGTTGCCCAGCAGCCGGACCTGCTCCTTGTCCAGCACCTTGTGCAGGGCCGTGATGATTCCCTTGATGCGCGGGTGGTCGGGCGCGACGCCGTAGCGGATGAGCCCGAAGGGGGCCGGCATCCGCTCGAACAGGTCGATCGAGACCTCGGCGTCCGATTTCATCAACGCATCAGCGGCGTAGATACCCGCCGGACCAGCTCCCACGATCGCGATCCGAAGCGGGCGATTCGCTTCCTTCTGCTCGGTCATCTGTTACGCGCACCCTTATCGGTCGAAAGAATCACTGGCGTTGTACTTAGCTTAGGCTAAGTTGACGCGTGGCTTGTATGCGCCGTCATCGCGCCGTTTCGGCAACCGGTTCGCGCTACGTCTTCCCACGTCCCCGCGGCGACTACGGTGCCGTCCACCCGCGGTCTCCTGCGATTCTATCGGGGTGTGGGCACACCGCCGCCGCGGGGACCAGGGATGATCATGGGTATGAGCGATTCCGGACCCGCTGACGACCCGGCGGCCCCCGACCCGGACGACACCCCGGCACGGCGCACGATCACGCCGTTCACCGTGGCCGCGGTGATCGCGGCCCTCCTCCTCGGGGGCATCCTGCTCACCGGCCTGCTGGCACCCGTTGAGAAAAATGTCACAGAATCCGACCGGATCGCGGGTGCGGTCCGCGACTTCGCCCAAGTGAGCAGCCGCTACGGCCCCGAACCGCCCCGGGAAGCGGTCTGCCCGGGATTCGTTCCCGCCCGCTCCCCGCTGGCCCCACGCCTGCAACCCGGCGAGACCGGAAAAGACATCGAAATCACGAAATTCGGCCCGGTGCAGGTCAACGGCGAAACCGCGACCATCGAAGTGACCAGCCGGGTCGAGGACACCGAGGAGACCTCGACCTGGTGGCTGTTCCACACCGACGGTGAGTGGAAGGTGTGCAATCGGCCGGTCGAATGATTTCCGCCGGGCGTCAACTGGGGTTTGACAGGGCCGGGGCGGGCCGGGCAATCTCATCCCTTAGGTCATGAGTGCCAGCGCCAAGCCCCGGCTCGCTGGTCGGCAACCCTCCTCCGCGGTGGGGTGCTCCGGGTGACGACCTGGCACGCATCGAACGGATGCGGCAAGTGCGGATTCGCAGGAGGTTCAGTTGAGTTACGCAGGTGATATCGGTCCACAGCAGGCGTGGGAACTGCTGGCCGACAATCCCGACGCCGTCCTGGTGGACGTGCGCACCGAGGCCGAATGGAAGTTCGTCGGCGTTCCCGACACCAGCTCGGTCGCCAAACCGACACTGCTGGTCGAATGGGTCGATTCGACCGGTGCGCGCAACACCGAGTTCCTGGACCAGTTGCGCACCGCGCTGGGCGATCGCCCCGCCGGCGCCCCGGTGCTGTTCCTGTGCCGGTCGGGTCAGCGGTCGGCACATGCCGCCGACGCCGCGACCGCGGCCGGGATCGCGCCCTCCTACAACATCGCCGAAGGTTTCGAGGGGCCGCTCGACGAGTTCGGGCATCGCGGCGGCGCCGGCTGGCGCGCCCACGGACTGCCCTGGCGGCAGTCGTGATCAGCGGCGGCGCGTTCGAACGCGCGCTGCCCGACGGGGTCGGCCCGGCCACGCTGGGCGTGCGCGGCGGCCTGAGCCGGTCGGGCTTCGAGGAGACCTCCGAGGCGCTGTACCTGAACTCGGGGTTCGTCTACGCCAGCGCCGAAGCGGCCGAGGCAGCGTTCACCGGCGAGGTCCCGCATTTCGTGTATTCGCGCTACGGCAACCCGACCGTGTCGATGTTCCAGGAACGGATGCGCCTGCTCGACGGCGCCGAGGCCTGTTTCGCGACCGCCAGCGGTATGTCGGCGGTTTTCGTGGCGCTCGGCGCCCTGCTGAAAGCCGGCGACCGGCTGGTCGCGGCGCGCAGCCTGTTCGGATCGTGTTTCGTGGTGTGCAACGAAATCCTGCCGCGCTGGGGTGTGGAGACGGTTTTCGTCGACGGTGAAGACCTCGAGCAGTGGGAGGCGGCGCTGTCCGAACCCACCGCCGCGGTGTTCTTCGAAACCCCCGCCAACCCGATGCAGACCCTGGTCGACGTGCGCAAAGTCTGCGAACTCGCGCACGCCGCGGGCGCGAAAGTGGTGCTGGACAACGTTTTCGCCACCCCGCTGCTACAGCGCGGTTTCGAACTCGGCGCGGACGTGATCGTGTACTCGGGCACCAAACACATCGACGGCCAGGGCCGGGTGCTGGGCGGCGCGATCCTCGGCTCCGAGGAGTACATCGAGGGCCCGGTCAAGACGCTGATGCGGCACACCGGCCCGGCGCTGAGCCCGTTCAACGCGTGGACGCTGCTCAAGGGCCTGGAAACCATGCCGCTGCGGGTCCGGCAGTCGGCGGATTCGGCCCTGCGGATCGCGAAATACCTCGACGAACATCCCGCGGTGAGCTGGGTGCGCTACCCCTTCCTGGAATCCCACCCGCAGTACCAGCTGGCCACCGAACAGATGAGCGGCGGCGGCACGGTGGTGACCTTCGAATTGAAAGCCGCGGCGGACGCCGCCAAGAAACGGGCCTTCGAGGTCCTCAACGGCCTGCGCATCATCGATATCTCCAACAACCTCGGCGACGCCAAGACCTTGATCACCCACCCCGCCACCACCACCCACCGCGCGATGGGCCCGGAAGGCCGGGCAAGTATCGGGCTGTCGGACGGGGTTGTGCGGATCTCGGTAGGTCTGGAAGACATCGAAGACCTGCTCGGCGACCTCGACCACGCCTTACGCTGACCACCAGCCGCTGATCTCGGCCTACCCCGTCCCTGGGGTACCCAGCCGGGTGGCGCCGAGCCCAGCTCCCCACCCTCGCGCGATGGCCCGCATGCACTGGTTGGGTACCGGCTTCACCCAGGTTGGGCGGTGGGTTCGGTGAACGGCGTCCGCACCCGCCCCACGAGTTCGGCGACCGAGTTCAACATCATGGTGGGCCGGTACGGGTAGTTCTCCACCGAATGCCGGGTGGAGATACCCGAGGTCACCAGGATCGTGCGCATCCCGGCTTCCATCCCGGAGATCACATCGGTATCCATCCGGTCGCCGATCATCACACTGGTCTGCGAATGCGCGTCGATCCGGCGCAGCGCCGACCGCATCATCAGTGGGTTCGGTTTACCGATGTAATAGGGGTCGCGGCCGGTGGCGCGGGTGATCAGCGCCGCCACCGAACCGGTGGCGGGCAGCACCCCGTCGCGGGACGGGCCGGTGGGGTCGGGGTTGGTGGCGATGAAGCGGGCGCCGCGTTCGACCAGACGGATCGCGGTGGTGATCGCCTCGAACGAGTAGGTGCGGGTTTCGCCGAGCACCACGTAGTCGGGATCCACGTCGGTGAGGACGTAGCCGATTTCGTGCAGCGCGGTGGTGAGACCCGATTCGCCGACCACGTAGGCCGTACCGCCGGGGCGCTGCTCGTTCAGGAAGTGGGCCGTGGCCAGCGCGGAGGTCCAGATAGCGTTTTCCGGGATATCGAGACCGGTCTGGCGCAATCTCGCCTGGAGATCGCGCGGGGTGCGGATGGAGTTGTTGGTCAGGACGAGGAACGGGATCTGCTCGGCGCGCAGTTCGGCGAGGAACTCGTCGGCGCCGGGCACCAGATGGTCCTCATGGACCAGTACGCCGTCCATATCGGTGAGGTAGGACAGGATCGGATCATCGGGGCTCACCCGACAATTCTGCGCTTCGCCCCGCCCGGGGTGGGTATGCCGCGCCCGGAAACCGCGGCGCGGCTCCGGTGATCCGGACCACCGGAAGCAGCCGCCGGTGGCGGTGGTTATGGTCGAAACGGGGCTGGAGACGGTCCGGCCACAACGCGACAGGAGTGGCGCATATGGGTGAGCTCAAGCTCGGGTACAAGGCGTCGGCGGAACAATTCGGACCCCGCGAGCTGGTGGAGCTGGCGGTGCTGGCCGAGGAACACGGCCTCGACAGCGCGACGGTCAGCGATCATTTCCAGCCGTGGCGGCACAAGGGCGGCCACGCGCCGTTCTCCCTGGCCTGGATGGCGGCCGCGGGTGAGCGGACCGAGCGGATCATGCTCGGCACCTCGGTGCTCACCCCGACCTTCCGCTACAACCCGGCGGTGATCGCGCAGGCCTTCGCGACGATGGGCTGCCTGTATCCGGGGCGGGTGATGCTGGGTGTCGGCACCGGTGAGGCGCTGAACGAGATCGCCACCGGGTACGCCGGGGAATGGCCGGAATTCAAGGAGCGGTTCGCCCGGTTGCGCGAATCGGTGGATCTCATGCGGGCGCTGTGGACGGGTGCGCGCACGGATTTCGACGGCACCTACTACAAGACGGTGGGCGCCTCGATCTACGACGTCCCCGAGGGCGGCATCCCGGTGTACATCGCCGCCGGTGGCCCGGTGGTGGCCCGGTATGCGGGCCGCGCGGGTGACGGTTTCATCTGCACCTCCGGCAAGGGGATGGACCTCTACACCGAGAAACTGATGCCGGCGGTGGCCGAGGGCGCGGCGAAGGTGGACCGCGAGGTGAGCACCATCGACCGGATGATCGAGATCAAGATCTCCTACGACACCGACCCCGAGCTGGCGCTGGAGAACACGCGATTCTGGGCGCCGCTGTCGCTCACGGCCGAGCAGAAGCACAGCATCACCGACCCGATCGAGATGGAGGAGGCGGCCGACGCGCTGCCGATCGAGCAGATCGCCAAACGCTGGATCGTCGCCAGCGACCCGGACGAGGCGGTCGAGCTGGTCAAACCGTATGTGGACGCGGGGCTGAACCACCTGGTGTTCCACGCCCCCGGCCACGATCAGCGGCGTTTCCTCGACCTCTTCCAGCGCGACCTGGCACCGCGCCTGCGCAAATTGGCGTAGCACACGAACGGCCTTCGCGGCCGGCCGATGAACGCGTAGCTCGTCGTCCGGCCGCGGCTGTCCACGACGGCCGCCAGATGGAGACGCCCGCGTCAGCGCGGGTCGTCGGCCAGGAGGTCGATCCATGCCGTGACAGAGTCGCCTTCGCGGACGAGGTCGACCCGCATGGCCCCGAGCATTCGGTGGACGGCAGTGTTGTCGGCGGTCGTACTCACGAACACGGAAGCGAATCCGTCCGCGCGGGCGAGCGCCAGTAGGTGGCGCAGCACCGCACTGCCGACGCCGCCACCGCGGTGTGAACGTCCGATCCACACTCCCGCTTCGACCGCATGTGCCGGGTCTTCCAGAGGACCCAGCCGCGCGGCCCCCACCACAGCGTCCCCGACAACGATCGCGTAGGTGTTCTCCACCGGCTCGGCCGACAGCGACCTCGACCGGTGGAACCGCAGAAACGCTGTCCGGCGCACGCCGGTCCACCCGGGCGGCCCGGCCACCGGGGGCATCACCTCCTCGGGGTCCGCATCGACGACGGCCACATCCAGCAAGTCTCGAAGCAGACCCTCGTCGAGCCGCCGCAGCGTGACATCGGAGCGCATGCCGCATCCTGGCATCACGATCGGGGCGGCGCCCAGTGGTTTTCGGTGACCGAGGCCGGTTGCCTGTACTGCCGCGGCCGGCCCGGTACCCGGCGGGCCCGCGGCCTACTCCCGCCGGGTAGCCGCCGGCACCGTTAGGCTCTCCTCATGGCCGAGGTTGCTGCGTCCAGTGTGTACATCGCGTCGCCGGAGGGTGATACCGGGAAATCGACCGTAGCGCTCGGTGTGCTGCAGATGTTGTGCGCGAGCACCGCGCGCGTCGGGGTGTTCCGGCCGATCACCCGGTCGGCGACCGAACCCGATTACATTCTCGAACTCCTGCTCGAGCACAGCACCGCCGATATCGAATACCAGCAGGCGGTGGGCGTGAGCTACGAGCAGGTGCATGCCGACCCCGACGCCGCCATCTCCGAGATCGTGATGCGGTACCACGAGGTGGCGGCGGCCTGTGACGCCGTGGTGATCGTGGGCAGCGACTACACGGATGTGGCCAGTCCCAGCGAACTCCGGTTCAACGCGCGCATCGCGGTGAACCTGGGCGCGCCGGTGCTGTTGGTGGTGCGGGGTGCGCAGCGGTCGCCGGACGAGGTCGAGCAGCTGGTGGAGCTGTGCACGGCCGAGTTGTCCGGTGAACACGCGCAACTCAGCGCGATCATCGCCAACCGGTGCGCCCCCGAGCAGCTCGACCAGGTGCGGGAACGGCTCACCGGATTCGGCGTACCCTGCTGGAGCCTTCCCGAGGTTCCGCTGCTGATCGCCCCGACCATGGCGGAGTTGTGCGGCGCGCTGGACGGCGAGATCTACAGTGGCGACCCGGAACTCCTGCACCGCGAAGCGCTCGGCGTGATGGTGGGCGGGATGACCGCCGAACATATTCTCGAGCGCCTGTTCGACGGCGCCGTGGTGATCGCCCCCGGTGATCGTTCCGATGTGCTGCTCAGCGTGGTGAACGCGCACGAGGCGGAGAGCTTCCCGTCGCTGGCCGGGATCGTGATGAACGGGGGCCTGCTGCCGCATCCGGCGATCGCCCGCCTGATCACGGGGCTGAAACCGCGATTACCCATCCTGACCACCGGTCTGGGCACCTATGACACCGCCGGTGTCGCGCATCGCACCCGCGGCCGGATGTCGGCCGACAACCCGCGCAAGGTCGATACCGCACTCGCATTGATGGAAACCCATGTGGACGCCGCGGAGTTCCTGCGCCGGCTGGAGGTTCCGCTCACCAGCGTGGTGACCCCGCAGATGTTCGAATACCAGCTGATCGAACGCGCCCGCGCCGACCGCAAGACGATTGTGCTGCCCGAGGGCGACGACGACCGGGTGCTGCGCGCGGCCGGACGGGTGCTGCAGCGCAAGGTCGCCGAGCTGATCATCCTGGGCGACGAGACCGCGATCCGGGCCCGCGCCGCCGAGCTCGGGGTCGATATCGCCGACGCCCAGGTGCTCGATCCGCGGACCTCCGAGCATCTCGACGATTTCGCCCGCGAATACGCCGAACTGCGCAAACACAAAGGTATGACGGTCGAGCGGGCCCGGGAGACCGTCACCGATATCTCGTATTTCGGGACCATGATGGTGCATCGCGGCCTCGCCGACGGGATGGTCTCCGGTGCCGCGCACACCACCGCGCACACGATCCGGCCGTCGTTCGAGATCATCAAGACGGTGCCGGGTGTTTCCACGGTCTCGAGTGTGTTCCTGATGTGCCTGGCCGACCGGGTGCTCGCCTACGGCGACTGCGCGGTCGTCCCCGATCCGAGTTCCGAACAGCTGGCCGATATCGCCGTCTCCTCGGCGGCGACCGCCGCTCGGTTCGGTATCGAACCCCGGGTGGCGATGCTGTCCTACTCCACCGGCGAATCCGGCAGCGGCGCGGATGTGGACAAGGTACGGGTGGCGACCGGCCTGGTCCGGGAACGCGCCCCGGAACTGCTGGTAGAGGGTCCCATCCAATACGACGCCGCTATCGAGCCCACGGTCGCCGACGCCAAACTGCCGAATTCGGAAGTCGCCGGCCGGGCGACGGTGTTCATCTTCCCCGACCTCAATACCGGCAACAACACCTACAAGGCGGTGCAGCGCAGCGCGGGCGCGGTCGCGATCGGGCCCGTACTGCAAGGCCTGCGCAAACCGGTGAACGACCTGTCCCGGGGCGCACTGGTCACCGATATCGTGAACACCGTGGCCATCACCGCCATTCAGGCACAGCAGCAGTGACGCGTCCCGGCGAACAGGAGATGGCGGTGCAACCGATACGCGTACTGGTGGTCAACTCCGGGTCCTCCTCGATCAAATATCAACTGCTGGAACCGGAATCGGGCACCATCATCGCCTCCGGTCTGGTGGAGCGGATCGGTGAGGACGACGGCGGCGCGATAGAACACACCGCGGGCGAGCAGACCGTCACCGACAAGCGGAAGATCCCCGATCACACGGCCGGATTACGCCTGGCCTTCGACAAATTCGCCGAGACCGGCCATGACCTCGCCCAGGCGGGTATCACCGCCGTCGGCCACCGGGTTGTCCACGGCGGCGAGGTCTTCTACCGGCCCACCCTGATCGACGATCAGGTGCTGCGCACCATCACCGAACTCTCCACCCTCGCCCCGCTGCACAACCCGCCCAATATTCGCGGGATCGAGGCGGTGCGCACCCTGCTGCCGGAGGTTCCGCAGGTCGCGGTGTTCGATACCGCGTTCTTCCACGGGCTACCGCCGGCCGCGAAAACCTATGCGATCGACAGTCAGGTCGCCGAAACGCACGGTATCCGCCGCTACGGCTTCCACGGGACCTCACACGAATACGTCTCCGGCCGCGTCACCGAATTCCTCGGCCGGCCCGCGGACTCGCTGAATCAGATCATCTTTCACCTGGGCAACGGCGCCTCCGTCGCCGCGCTGCGGGGCGGGCGGCCGGTGGATACCAGTATGGGCCTGACCCCGCTGGAAGGCCTGGTCATGGGCACCCGCAGCGGCAATCTCGACCCCGGGATCATCCTGCACCTCATGCGGACGGCACATCTGGACGTCGACGGTATCGACCGGTTGCTCAACCGGGGTTCCGGGCTGCGTGGGATGGCCGGCGTCAACGATTTCCGGGAACTCCGCCGCCGTATCGACGCCGGAGATACCGCCGCACGCAACGCCTACGATGTCTACGTACACCGGCTGCGGCATTATCTCGGCGCCTACCTGGTCGAATTGGGCGGAGTCGATGCGATCACCTTCACGGCGGGAGTGGGTGAGAACAACCCCGACGTCCGTGCCGACGCGCTGGCCGGGCTCGAGGATTTCGGGATCGCCGTGGACTCCGGGCTCAATACCGCGAAAGACCGTGGTGCCCGGCGGATCTCCGCGGAAGGGTCGCGGGTGCAGGTGCTGGTGGTGCCGACCAACGAGGAACTCGCCATCGCCCGCGCGGCGGTAGCGGTCGCGGGGATGTCCTGAACCACCCGGCGCACGCGGCCGGGCAGCCGACATCACACGCACCCGCCCGGCGGCAGCCCCCGGCGCGCGCGGCCGCACAGCCACCACCACACGCACGTCGCCGGGCACCCGGCACCACACGCACGCGGCCAGGCAGCCGGCACCCACGCGGGTAGCCGGGCAGCCGACATCACGCGCACGCGGTTTGTGGCCGGCCGCTGCGAGCCCGCTCCGGCCGTTGCCGACTCCGACGCGGGGAGGTACTGGGCAGGGCTCAGTAGCAGGTCAGCGGCTGTAACGATTCGCCGGCGCGCGGACCGAGACCGTCGTAGGCCGCGGCGATCGCGGTAACCGCCCGGCGGAGCTCGGGTTCGGGATTCGTGTAGGGCAGGCGCAGGAAACGCTCGAACGCACCCTGCACGCCGAAACGCGGCCCGGCGGCGAGCAGTACGCCATGATTGGGTGCCGTGGCCGCCAGCGCCGTCGAGACCGGATCGGGCAGCTGCGCCCAGACCGACATACCGCCCACTCCGGGCAGCACATACCAGTCCGGAAGCTCCTCGGCCAGCGCTGTCAGCAGCGCCTCCCGCTGATCGCGCAGCAGTTTGCGGCGGCGCGCCAGAATGGGTTCGGCCTGTTCGAGCAGGTGGACCGCCGCCAGCTGATCCATCACCGGCGTGCCCAGATCGACGGTGGCGCGGGTGGCCAGCAGCCGGGTGATCAGCGATTCGGAGGTCCGGATCCAGCCGACACGCAGACCGCCCCAGAAAGATTTGGACGCCGAGCCGATGGTGATCACCTCGGAACCCTTCGCGAACGCGGCGACCGGCGCGACCGGGGCGGTATCGGTGAGCGACAGATCCGCCATGGATTCGTCGATGATCAGCGTCATCCGGGTCTCGCGGGCGATCGACGCCAAGTCGGCGCGGGCCGCCTCGTCCATCAGGAAACCGGTCGGATTGTTGTGGTCGGGTACCAGATACGCCAGGGTCGCGGCGGTCTGGCGGGCCGCGCTGCGCAGACCGTCCAGATCCCAGGCGGCGGCCGGATCCTCCAGCCGCAACGGGACGGGCACCGGGCGGGCCCCGACATCGCGGATCGCCTCGATCGCGTTGGGGTAGGTGGGATGGTCGATGAGCACCCGGGCCGCCGCGGGGGCCAGCACATTCAGCAGCAGGCGCAGGCCGTGCTGGGCGCCGAGGGTCACCAGGATCTGATCCGCACCGGTCGGCAGGCCGCGTTCGGTGTAGCGGCGGGCGAGCGCCTCGCGCAGCGGCAGGATTCCGACCGGATCCATCCCGTGGGTGCTCAGATACGACGGAATACCTTGGAGCGCAACGGCATAGGCCTCTTGCATCTCCGGCGGGGCGGTCATCGCGGCGTAGGTCAGGTCCACGGCGGGCTGGGCACCGACGGACATGGTGGCCAGGATCCCGCGGGCGGCACGGCCGCCGTCGTGCGCGACGGCCGGCGGCAGCGCGACCGTGGAACGCGACCCCTGCCGGGTGATGAGGTAGCCGTGTTCGCGCAGCAGCGCGTAGGTGGAGGTCACGGTGGTGCGGCTGACGCCCAGGGTGGCGGCCAGATCGCGTTCGCTGGGCAGCGCGATTCCGAGCGGCGCGCGGCCGTCGTGGATGAGCAGCCGGATCCCCTCCGCCAGCGCCAGGTAGGCGGGGCGGCCGGAACGGCGGGCACCGCCCTCGGCAGGTGCCTGGTCCGGGCCGCGCCACTGCCCCAGATCACGGGCCAGGCCCGCGGCGCCGAGCACTCTCGTCGACATAAAGGCCAGTATCGACTGATTGGCTCTTTATCGGCAAGTCCAGTAGCGCCATTCTGGAACCATGACACTTCTTGCTGCGCTCGTGGGAGTGGGCACATTCAGCTTCCTCGCCTACCAGTACCTCGTCACCGAATCACGCCTACCCGAACTGCTCGAACGGTACCGGCCCCTAGGCTCGATCACCGACGATTCCCTCAGCCGCTACGACCTCGAACGCGGTTACCGCGATCTGGACGCCGCATGGTCGCACGGGGAACCGGACCGGCTCCGCACCCACACGAGCTGAGGGGCGCCACCGGCGTTCCGCGCGTGGGTTTGCAGCCCCGAAACATTCCAGCGCCCGCAGCCTCGCCACCTACGTTGCGGCCGGTACCGACCGAAACTGTGCGAGCGCCTCGATAACCTCCCGCCGAAGCCGGACCGGTCGGAGACCGACACTTGCCAGCTTTCGCGCAGGGGTTTGCACCTTCCCGCCGGGCAAGGGGTCCAGTTGGGCAACTGGACTGCTTGAACGCTAGTTCAGTGGATGCTGCTGATAGAAATCGCACGGCTCGCCCGAGAGCAGGCCGTCCGCGCAGGCGAAATAGGTCTGGATACAGGAGTTGGTGTCGCAGCCCATTCGCACGAGTTCGTCGCGGATGCGCAAGTTGCGCTGCTGCGGGGATTCGGCGGTGACCGGCGCGGCCGCCGAGGTCGTCGTGGTGGCGTGACCGCCGGTGTCCTGGGCGCAACCGTAGACCAGCGCCGTCGCCGCGCACAACGACAACATGGCCGCACACCGGACCGCGTACCTCGTAGCCATGCGCACCTCCACCTACCGGCTGTCCGACGAGCGGCCAGCGTAACCGATGCCGGTGCGGATCGGAATCGGCCCCGACCACCGCCGCAGCGTTCGCCGGCCGCACGATGACACAGGAGCGCCATCGCGGGGCACCCGGCGATTCAGCCCGCCGAATCACCCCGCAGCAGCGCGGCCAGCGATTCCCGGTCGGTGACGTCCAGTTTCGTACAGGCTCGGTACAGGTGGCCCTCCACGGTCCGCACCGAGACGGTGAGCCGGTCGGCGATCTGCCGGTTGCTCAGACCGGCCGCCACCAGATTCGCGATCTCACGTTCCCGGCTGGTCAACGGTAGCGGCTGGGCCGCATCCCGCAGGGCCGGAGTCGCGGCGCCCCCGCAGGCCGCCGCCAGCCGGTTGGCGTGCGCCGCCGATTCCAGCAGCCGGCGGCGATCCCCGGCCCGGTCGTGCGCGGTCGCGGCCTGCGCCGCGGCGTCGGCGGCCGACAACTGCGCACCCAGAGCCTCGAAATCCGCCGCCGCCGCGTCCAGCCCGGCCCCGTCCTGCCCGGCCAGCGCCACCGCGTGCCGGGCCTGCGCGCGCACCAGCGGGCCGTCCACCCGGTGCGCCAGATCCGCCAGCCGCTGGACCACCGACCCCGCGCCGAACCGGGCCGCGGTATGCAGGGCCAGCGCCTCCACGGCGTGCTGCTCCGCGCGCGCGGCGGCATCGGCGGCGCGGATCGCCCGTTCCACCGCGATGCTCACCGCGCCCTCCGCCGCCGCCAGGCACGCCCGGGCGATTTCCAGCTGCGGTTCGTAGACCGCGCTGTGCCGCCCGCCCCGCGCATCGGCTTCGGCGATCGATTCCGCGGCCTCGACCGGCCGGCCCAGCGCCGCATACGCCTCGGCCAGCCGGATCCGGGCCGGGAACATCCAGGCGGCGGCGCCCTCGGCGGTGAGCGCGGCCAGTGCCTGCTCCAAATTGTCGATACCGGCCGGGAACCGGCCCCGTGCCACATCCACGGTGCCCTGCAGAATCTTCGACATCCCCCACGCGAGGTACTGCCCCGGCGCGGAATACCCGAAGTACTCGGTGGCGCGATGCGCGGCCGCGTCCAGATCGCCGGTGAGTACCAGCGCCAGCACCTCGGCATGCGTAGACATGAACCGGTTGAGGCCGTCGATATGCGGTTCCACCGCGCGACCCCGGTCGGCGTAATGCCGGGCATCCGCCGCGCGACCCCGTAGCGCCGCCGCGAGCCCACCGCCGAACGCCGCCCACCACACCGCCCACGGCGGTGCGTCCGCGACCCGCATCACCTGTTCGGCTTCCCGCAGCGCGTCACCGAGGCGGTTCTCGCTCACCGCACAGGCCGCGGCGAGCCCGGTGGTGATCAGGCCGATCTTCGGATGTGCGATCCGCGCGCGGACCAGCGCGAGTACCTCGTCGGCGCGGTCGGCGTCACCGGAGGCCCACAGCAGATTCGAGACCCGCGTGCTCCCCCAGCGGGCCAGCTGCACCTCGTTGAGTTCGTCGGGGTCGAAACTGGCCAGTGTTCGTTCCGCCTCGATCCGGTGCCCCTGCCACAGCAGGGCACGGGCCAGCAGATCCGCCGACTCCACCCCGCCGCGGCGTTCCACCGCCGCCCGCGCGAACCGCTCCCCCAGCGGCAGATTCGCCAGCCCGATCGCGTCCTCGGCGGCGGATTCGAACAGTTCCAGATCGGCGGATTTATCGCTGTCCAGGGCCAGTTCGGCAAGCCGGATCCGGTCGGCGGCCGAATTGATCCGTCGTTGTTTGAGCGCGGAATACAGCCGCCCGCGTAACCGGCGCGAACTCGCGATACCGAGGCGGCGGCGAATGACCTCACCGAACAGCGGATGGTTGTACCGGACAACGAGATCCGGCCCAGCCTCCACCACCCGGATCACACCGCCGTTCTCGGCCGCCTCCACCGCCTCCTCCCCGGCGAGTTCGGCCATCACCTCCAGATGGACGGGTTCACAGAAAGTGAGCAGTTCCAGCACCCGCAACACCGATTCGGGGAGCTGCTCGACCCGATCCTCCAGCAGTGCCGCCAATTCCGAGGTGACCGCCGCCCGCCCCCGCAGCTGCCACACCCCGTTCACCTGCCGCAGCGACCCCACCTCCAGCGCACCCTCGACCAGATGCCGCAGGAAAAGCGCGTTACCGCCGGAGGATTCCCACATCAAGTTGGCGGTGAACCCCTCCAACTGCCCGCCGAGCACCGATTCCACCAGGTCCACACTCTGCTGCTGGGTGAACGGCGGCAGATGGATCCGCAGCAGATGCCCGTCTTTCCACAGCGTCGTCACCGCGTCGGGCACCGGGACCCCGTCGCGGACGGTGGCGACGATCCGGGCCGCCTTGTCGATCGCCAGCTGCAACAGCAGGGTCGCGGAGAGCTGATCGAGCAGATGCGCGTCGTCGACCCCGATGATGGCGGGCCCGTCGGCCAGTAGCGCCTCCCGGGCCGCGGCCATGAACGTCACCGGATCGTGCGCGGTGTACACGCCGACCATATGCGCGAAAACGCCCAGCGGAATACTGCGCGCCGATTCGGTACCCGCGACCCACCGGATGGTCCCGCCGCCCGCGGTCGCGGCCCGCCGGGCCAGCGTGGTCTTCCCGACACCGGGCTCACCGATGAGAACAGCGCCGACATGATCGGGGCCGGTGAGCGTCGCGCGAATCGTGTCGAACTCGTTCGCCCGCTCGACCATCGGCCAATTTCGCGCCATATGTCTACTGTAAAGCCCGCATTACCGCTGAGTACGGTGAACTATCCACCGCGGCACCGGCACTGCGCGACCTACTCCGTAACCGCCTCAGCCCTCGCCCACTTCGCAGGCCAGGCCATCACGGTCTTCGTCGAGCTGCCACGAATACCCCGGCTGTCCCCCGAACAGCGGGGTATCGGTTTCGCGCCGCGCATGAGCGCAGCTGATGTAGTAGGGGTGCTCGTCTTCGTCGGCCTCCGGTTGCGCGCGATCGGCGGGCAGCGGATGCGAATCCTGACTCGTATTCGGCGAGGTCTGGGTATCGGCGGCGGCCGGCGCGGCAGCGAGCACGGTCAGCGCGCAACCGGCAACGACCAAACGAGCCAGGGTGGAACGGGTTTTCATCACGAACATCCTCGAGTGCTGGGGGTACTCCTATCCTCACGCGCAACCGGGAAAAGTGAAAGACCCATGTTCGCCAACCCCGAAACCGAACGCGACCACGGCAGCGCCGAGTCTCACGAGACCCCGAATGGCCCACATAACCCCCGGAACCCAACGCGACCACGGCGGCGCCGAGTCTCACGAGGCCCTCGGTAGTTCGCGTTACGCCGAAACCCGAACGCGACCACGGCGGCGCCGAGTCTCACGAGGCCCTCGGTGGTTCGCGTTACCCCGAAACCCGAACGCGACCACGGCGGTGCCGAGTCTTACGAGGCCCTGAGAGGGTTTGGCCCGTGCCCGGGGGGGGCGGGGGGGGGGGGGCCGGGGCGCCCGCCGGGCGGTCCGCAGCGGCCGGGCGGCGCACCCTCCCCGGCCGACCTCAAACCGACCGTCGCCGAACACCGGGTCGCGCCCGCGCCCGGGTACTCCGCGCCGCAGCAGATAGCCCAACCGCAACGGGTCGAACCGGCCCCCGCCCCCGCGACACCGGCCAAGGACAACAAGAAATGGCTCATCGCCGGCGGGGTGGCGGTGGCGCTGGTGATCGCGTTGATCGCGATCCTGGTGGGCGCCGGCGGCGAGGACGATTCGCCGCAGGGCCGGATCCGCACGGCCATCGGCAATTACACGGGCGCGCTGGAAAGCGGCGACCTGCCCGCACTCCGGGAAGCCACCTGCGGTGCCCTGCACGACTACTACCAGAGCCTGTCCGAGGAACAGTTCGCCGGCGTGCACCGGCAGGCGGTGAACGACGGCAGTATCCCGGAAGTCTCCGGCGTCGACGCGATCCAGATCACCGACCGCACGGCCCTCGCCCAGGTCAGCGTCCGAACCGACGCCGACCCCGAGGAAACCACCCGCACCTTCGACCTACAGGAAACCGAAACCGGCTGGAAGGTCTGCGATCCGCCGCAGT
Source organism: Nocardia carnea (assembly GCF_029869215.1). GTDB lineage: Bacteria > Actinomycetota > Actinomycetes > Mycobacteriales > Mycobacteriaceae > Nocardia > Nocardia carnea_B. The sequence goes on along the minus strand of NZ_JARWPM010000085.1, from coordinate 130 downwards.
AATATTTTGCGCCGCCTGCGGCGGCGCGGGGTTTGGCCCCCTTGGTCCCTGCTGTCAGCGCTCGACACTCGCGGCTGCGCCGCTTCGAACCGAGCGCTTACAGCCGGGACGGGCCAAACCCTCTCAGGGC
>NZ_JARWPM010000084.1 GCF_029869215.1 Nocardia carnea | reverse complement strand
GGCCATCGGCGCCCTGGCGCTGATCCTGCTCATCACCGTCGGCGATATACACGTCCACGAACTCATCACCGGCCTCATCGGTGTCGCGGTCATAGGCGCCGCGGTCCTAGCCAGCAACCGCCCCCACCCCCCAACACCCCGCCCGCGGGAGCGCACCACACGGTCCGCTCCCGCGGTCTTTTGCGTACCGGGGCCGCATAGGCCGGTGCGCCTATCCCCCCGGACATCGCGAGGCCCTAACGGGCATCGGCACGTGACCGCTCGCGAACGAGCGGGCAGTAGCATGCGCGGCGTGGACAGGAAATCTCCGCCGGAGCCCGCTGCACCATGAGTTCCGGCTCCCGGCTGCCACGCGGCCCGCGACAACGCCTCAGCGAAGACCAGCGCCGGCAGCAGATCATGCGGGCTGCGATCGAGGAGGTCGCCGAGCGCGGTTACGACGGCGCGTCGATGACCCGGATCGCCCAGCGTGCCGATGTGGCCAAGGGGTTGGTGTGGCACTACTTCACCGGCAAGGACGACCTCATGGCGGCAACCGCGAAGGCCACAATGGAGGCTTTGCGGCAAGATATCGTCGACGTGCTCGATCTGGATCGACCCGTACCGGAAATCATCCGTGCCGCCCTGCGTACCGCGGCCGGCCAGGTCCGTACCCGCCGCAACGAGCTGGTCGCGCTGAACCGCATCGTGCACAACCTGCGCCACCCGGACGGCGGCGAGCAGGTGACCGCCGGCTTCTACGAGGACACCTACCGCGGACAGGAGCAGTTGTTCCGCCGCGGCCAAGCCGAGGGCAGCTTGGGCGATTTCGACACCCGGGTCATGGCGGTCACCTATCAGGGCTCGATCGACATCATGCTTTCCTACCTCGAAGAACATCCAGAAGTGGAACCGGGCGACTACGCGGCGGCGCTCGCCGAGATCCTGCTCGGCGGTATGCAGGCCAGGGGCTGACGGGACCCGCTTACCCGGATCACCGCTGAGCAACACTCACCGGTCTCGACTATTGACCCCTTGGTCATTTATTATTGACCGCATGGTCAACAGTGCGGCCTTCCGCAATCCTGTGGGGCGACAATGAACCCCACCTCCCCGACAGCGAATCCGGCGCAGAACGGCAGCGGGGTCGATCCGCGCAGCGCGATCGCTTTCAGCCTGCTGGTCAACGCCGTGGCGCCGATCGCGGTGTTCTACGGAATGCGCGCTGCCGGCATCGACCAGTTGTGGGCCCTGCTGCTCGGCCTGGCGGTACCGGCCGCCACAGCGACGCATTCGGTCGTCGTGAAGCGACGGATCGATATGCTCGCCGGTCTCGTCATATCCGTCCTGCTTCTCAGCGTCGGACTTTCGTTCCTGACCGGGAGCCCGCGAACCCTGCTGGCGCGCGACGGCTGGGTCACCGGGCTGGCGGGCGGCTGGATTTTCCTCACGCTCCTGCGAACCCCGTACTACCTGTCCGCCTTACGGCTCTTCACCGGCGGCCCGCTGCGCGAGCAGATCGATATCGCCTGGCGGGACACACCGCCGTTTCGGCGGGTGGTGTACGCGGGCACGATGATCTGGGGTTCGGCACTGCTCTTGGACGCGGCGACCACCGTGGTCCTGGCCTACACAATGCCGGTCGCCAGCGTCCCGCTGGCCGGCGCGCTCAAGCTCGTGGCGCTGATCGTCCTCGCCGAGGTGGTCAGCCGGCTGCACTTCCGGCGCAAGGGCCTGCCGTACCTGGTCGCACCGGCCGAAGACACCCCGGCAGGCGGGAAACGGTGAGCGAACGCAGATACGTCGTCACCGGCGCGGCTTCGGGAATCGGCGCCGCCACCGCGACGATCCTTCGAGACCGAGGCGCCAGGGTCATCGGCTGCGATCTGAGCGACGCCGACATCATCGCCGATCTGTCGACGCCCGCCGGCCGCCGCTCACTGGTCGATCAGGTATCGAAATGGGGACACGTCGATGCGGTACTGGCGATCGCGGGCGGCGGCCGGACCGGGCTGCTCGAAACGAATTACTTCGGCACCGTCGCCACGCTCGAAGGGTTGCGACCGCTACTGGCGGAAAGCGCGGCCCCGCGGGCCGTCGCCGTATCCTCGACGTCCTCGCTGGCCCCCGCGGACGAACGAATCCTGCGCGCCTGCGCGGACGGCGACGAAGCCGCCGCGACTGCCCTGCTGCGCGCCGACCCCGCCCTGCGCGATTCCGCCTACGGTATTGCCAAACGCGCCCTGAACGGGTGGGTACGACGAGCCGCCCCGACGCCCGAATGGGCCGGCTCCGGTATACCGCTCAACGCGGTGGCGCCCGGCGTCGTGGACACCCCGGCCGCCGCGTGGATCCTCGCCGACGACAAGGTACGTACCGCCGTAGAGGCCGCGGCACCACAACCCCTCGGCTTCCCCGGGCGGCCGGAATGGATCGGCCACCTCATCACCTGGCTGGCGGGACCGGAGAACTGCTTCGTCACCGGTCAGATCATCTTCGCCGACGGCGGCACCGAAGCCACAGTGCTCGGGGACTGTCACTGGCGAGCCTGAAGCCCGGACCGACTCCTTCATCGCCGGAGCCGGCGACCACCGGAATCGCCAGATATCGATCCAGCCGGACCGTAAGCCCGACCCTGAAACGGATAGCCGGCCGGGGGGGGGGGGGGGGGGGGGGGGGGGGCGGCCGGGGGGGGGGGGGGGGGGGTGGGGGGGGGGGGGGGGGGGGGGGGGGGGTGGGGGGGGGGGGGGGGGGGGGGGGGGGGGGGGGGGGGGGTGGGGGGGGGGGGGGGGGGGGGGGGGGGGG
>NZ_JARWPM010000083.1 GCF_029869215.1 Nocardia carnea | reverse complement strand
TGTTCACGGTGGCGATGTACCGGCCGTCCGGGCTGATCGCCAAACCCACCGCGGATTTGTCCGATTAGACCGCCCCGCGGTCCACGGGGGGCGCGGGGGGTTTCCCCCCCCCCCAAATCGCCCCCCCCCCCCCCGGGCCCCGGCGCCCCCCCTATAGGGCCCGCGGCCGATCTCGTGCGGGTTCAGTCCTCGCCGAGGGTGCGGGTGAGTTCGGCCCAGCGGTCCAGCAGGGCCGCCGCGGCGCCGCTGTCGATGGCCGTGGCGGCGCGTTCGATCCCGGCGGCCAGGTGATCGTCGAGGTCGCCCGACGGGTCCGCGCCGCGGGAGAGGTCGTAGGCGGTGATCGCCGCGGCCGAGTTGACCAGTACCGCATCGCGGACCGCGCCCGGTCGGCCCGCGAACACATCCCGCGCGACCTGCGCGTTCACCTGTGCATCGCCGCCGCGCAGCGCGTCCAGGTCGACCCGGGGGATACCGAGCCGGACCGGGTCGATCACCGCGGCCCGGATCTCGCCGCCGGCGACCACATAGACGTCGGTGGCATCGGAGGTGGTGATCTCGTCCAGACCGTCGCGGCCGCGCACCACCAGGGCCCCGGCGCCGCGGTCGGCGAAAACGCCGGCGATGGTCTCCAGCAGATCGGCGAACGCGCAACCGACCAGCCCGGCACGCGGCTGGGCCGGGTTGGTGAGCGGGCCCAGCACGTTGAACACCGTCGGTATGCCGATTTCCTTACGGGCCGGACCGGCGAACCGCAGACCCGAATGGAACAGCGGGGCGAAGCAGAACCCGATCCCGACCTCCCGGACACACCGGGCCACCGATTCCGGGCCCAGCGTGAGCTTCACGCCCAGCGCCTCCAGCACATCCGCGCCGCCGCTCTTCGACGAAGCGGCACGGTTACCGTGTTTGACCACCGGCACTCCGGCGGCGGCCACCACCACCGAGGACATGGTGGAGATGTTCACCGACCCGGATCGGTCGCCCCCGGTGCCCACGATGTCCACCGCGTCCCCGGCGACCTTCACCAGCCGGGCGTGGCCCAGCATGCCGCGCGCCATCCCCGACAGTTCGGCGGGCGTGGGGCCCTTGATCTTCATCGCGACCCCGAAGGCGGCGATCTGCGCCGCGGTGGAGTTGTCGGTGAAGATCTCGTCGATCACCCAGGTCGTATCGTCCGCGGTGAGGTCGTGTCCGTCGGCGAGGGCCCCGAGCATCTGGGGCCAGCTGCGCACGCTCATCTCTATCTCCTCGTCGCACCGGGATCCGGGTGACCGAATGGTCATGAACACCCTAGTGCGCCCGGTCGGGTGAAGTTCATCGGCAGACGTAGTGCGTCCGGTGTCGCACGTACCCCGCGCCCGTAGGTTGCGGGTCGGCTGGGGTGACCTGTTCACGCGGACGCCGGAGCGAAGGCGGAGCATCGCAACACGCCCGGGGCGGGATTCAGGGCGTTGGCGGTGTGTCGCAGGTGGTCGTGCGGTGGATTGTGGTGTGTTCGGCGGGTCAGCTCGTCCAACGCGGACGCCGGAGCGAAGGCGCAGGATCGCAACACAAAAGATCAAGATGGGAACCCGACTTCGACTGTCGTACTACGAAGAGTCATACTTACGTCGTGACGACCGCAGTAGGTACCTCAGGATCGGCCATAACCCAGCGTGTGCATTCGCTGAACCGGCCCAACATGGTCAGCGTCGGTACCATCATCTGGCTGTCCAGCGAGCTGATGTTCTTCGCCGGCCTCTTCGCGATGTATTTCGTCGCGCGCAGTCAGGCACCCGAATGGCCGATGCCGCCGACCGAGCTGAACCTCGGTCTGGCCATCCCGGTCACCGCGGTCCTGATCGCCTCGTCGTTCACCTGCCAGATGGGTGTGTTCGCGGCCGAACGCGGCGATGTGTTCGGGCTGCGCCGCTGGTACCTGCTCACCTTCTTCATGGGCGCGTTCTTCGTGGCCGGTCAGGCCTACGAATACGTCCACCTGGTGGCGGAGGGGACCTCGATCTCGGGCAGCTCCTACGGGTCGGTGTTCTACATCACCACCGGCTTCCACGGCCTGCACGTCATCGGCGGTCTGATCGCCTTCCTGTTCCTGCTCGCGCGTACCACGATGAGCAAGTTCACCCCCGCGCAGGCCACCGCCGCGATCGTCGTCTCGTACTACTGGCACTTCGTCGACATCGTCTGGATCGGGCTGTTCGCCGTGATCTATTTCATCCAGTGACGTCGGCGTCCGCCCGCGCTCGGGCGTCAGCGCCGGAGGAGGCAGCGCAGCGTTACCACGCAGGCGTAGCCCGAGCGCACAAGTCAACACAGCCCGCCACGGTTCCGTCTACTCCAAAGGGACACAGATGAGTTCATCGCCCCCGACAGCGCCAGCGCCCGCCAGCGGTGGGCACGGCGAGGCCAGCAAGAAGCGCAGGCAGCGCCGCATCCGCCGACGGATCGCGGGTGGCCTCGCGCTCATGGTGGGCCTCGTCGGAGCCGGTTTCCTCGCCTCTGCGCTCACCCCGGAGCCGCAGGTGGCCACGGCGAACGAGGATTCGGTGGCGCTGATCCGCGAGGGTCAGCAGCTGTACGAGACCTCGTGCATCACCTGCCACGGCGCCAACCTGCAGGGCGTGCCGGACCGCGGCCCCAGCCTCATCGGTGTGGGCGAGGCGGCCGTGTACTTCCAGGTGTCCTCCGGGCGTATGCCGATGGTCCGCAACGAAGCGCAGGCCGAACGCAAACCTCCGAAGTTCGACGCCCACCAGACCGACGCGCTCGGCGCCTATATCGCCGCCAACGGCGGTGGCCCGACCGTGATCCGCGACGCCAACGGGGAGATCGCGCAGGAATCGCTGCGCGGCGGAGATATCGGCCGCGGTAGCGAACTGTTCCGGATGAACTGCGCCTCCTGCCACAACTTCACCGGCCGCGGCGGCGCGCTGTCCTCCGGTAAGTTCGCCCCGCCGCTGGATCCGGCCTCCGAGCAGCAGATCTACGCGGCCATGCTCACCGGCCCGCAGAACATGCCGAAATTCTCCGACCGGCAGCTCACGCCGGAGGAGAAGCGCGACATCATCGCCTATGTCAAGAACTCGGCCGAGGAGAAGAGTCCCGGCGGCTGGGGTCTGGGTGGGTTCGGTCCCGCCACCGAGGGCCTCGCCATCTGGGCGATCGGCATCGTGGCGGTGGTCGGTGCCGCGATCTGGATCGGATCCCGCACATGATCGGGCCGGTATCCGGAAACGCCGACCGCCTCCGCGGCGGACGTCCCGGCCTGCCCCGGTGGAAGGGCCACAGCCATGAGTGAAGAACAGGAGCGAAACGAGATGGGTCGCCTGGACAAAGATTCCGCGGCCGCGACCCCGGCGGAACCGACCGAGGCCGAACTGGACGCGATGTCGCGTGACGAGCTGGTCGAGCTCGGCGCGGCGCGCGACGGTGTCGAGGTCGCCTACCGGCGGGAACGCTGGCCGGTGCCGGGCACCCGCGCGGAGAAACGCGCGGAACGGCAGGTCGCGATGTGGTTCGCGATCTCCGGTCTGGCCGCCGCCGCGCTGGTGGGTGTGTTCCTGTTCTGGCCCTGGGAGTACAAGGGCAAAGAGGACGACGGGCACGGCATCTACTCGCTCACCACGCCGCTGTACGGTCTCACCTTCGGTATCTCGGTCCTGGCCATCGGTATCGCGGTGGTGCTGATCCGCAAGAAGTTCATCCCGGCGGAGCTGTCGGTGCAGGACCGGCACGACGGCAAATCGAGTGAGGTCGACCGGCGCACGCTGGCCGCCGAACTGAGCGACGCCCTCGAGACCTCCACCCTGGGCCGCCGCAAGCTGATCACCCGCACCGCGGGCGCCGGCGTCGGTGTGCTGGGTATCGGCGCGCTGCTGGTGTTCGTCGGCGGCATGATCAAGAACCCGTGGGCCAAGGGCGACAAATCGCCGCTGTGGGTGTCCGGCTGGACCCCCGACTACGAGGGCGAAACCATCTACATCCGCCGCGATACCGGTCGTCCGCAGGACATCGTGCTGGTGCGCCCGGAGGATCTGGACGCCGGCGCCATGGAGACCGTCTTCCCGTGGAAGGAATCGTGGCGCGGGGACGAGCACGCGACCCTGCAGTCGCTGCGCGGTATCCGCAATGCCGTGATGCTCATCCGCCTGCGGCCCGAGGACGCGAAGAACGCGATCAAACGTAAGGGTCAGGAAAGCTTCAACTTCGGCGACTACTTCGCCTACTCGAAGATCTGCACCCATCTCGGCTGCCCGACGTCGCTGTTCGAACAGCAGACCAACCGGATCCTCTGCCCGTGCCATCAGTCGCAGTTCTCCGCGACCGAATGGGGTAAGCCGATCTTCGGTCCTGCCGCCCGAGCGCTGCCGCAGCTGCCGATCACCGTAAACTCAGAGGGGTACCTGGTCGCCAACGGTGACTTCATCGAACCCCTCGGCCCGGCCTTCTGGGAGCGTCGATCATGAGTGCTGGAACGGCTGTAGGCCGCAAGCTTGCGGCACAGGCCAACGAAATGGACGAGCGCTATCGCGGCGCCGCCTTCGTGAAGCGATCGATCAACAAGGTGTTCCCCACCCATTGGTCGTTCCTGCTGGGTGAGATCGCGCTGTACGCGTTCATCATCCTGCTGCTGTCGGGTGTCTACCTGACGCTGTACTTCGACCCGTCGATGGCGCATGTCACCTATGACGGTGCCTATCAGCCGCTGCGCGGTGTCGGGATGTCACGGGCCTACGAGACCGCGCTGAACATCTCCTTCGAGGTGCGCGGCGGTCTGTTCGTCCGGCAGGTGCACCACTGGGCGGCGCTGCTGTTCGCGGCGTCGATCATCATCCACCTGTTCCGCATCTTCTTCACCGGCGCGTTCCGCAAACCGCGTGAAGCGAACTGGGTGATCGGGTCGCTGCTGCTGATCCTGGCCATGTTCGAGGGCTTCTTCGGCTACTCGCTGCCCGACGATCTGCTGTCCGGCACCGGTCTGCGGGCCGCGTTCTCCGGTATCACCATCGGTGTCCCGGTGGTCGGCACCTGGCTGCACTGGCTGATGTTCGGCGGCGACTTCCCCGGCGACATCATCATCCCGCGCCTCTACATCGCGCACGTCCTGCTGTTCCCGGGCATCATGCTGGCGTTGATCGCCGCGCACGTCGCGATCGTCTGGTATCAGAAGCACACTCAGTTCCCCGGACCGGGCCGCACCGAGAACAACGTGGTCGGCGCCCGGATCGTCCCGGTGTTCGCCGCCGACCAGGGCGCGTTCTTCGCGTTCACCCTCGGTTTCGTCGCCCTCATGGGTGGCCTGCTGCAGATCAACCCGATCTGGAACCTGGGCCCGTACAACCCGTCGCAGGTCTCGGCCGGTTCGCAGCCCGACTTCTACATGATGTGGACCGACGGCCTGGCCCGTCTGATGCCGCCCTGGGAGCTGTATCTCGGCCGTTACACCGTGCCCGCGGTGTTCTGGGTCGCGCTGACCATGGGCCTGGTGTTCGCGGTACTCATCGCCTACCCGTGGATAGAGAAGAAGCTCACCGGCGACACCGCCCGGCACAACCTGCTGCAGCGGCCGCGCGACGTACCGGTGCGTACCGCGATCGGCGCCATGGCGATCACCTTCTACGTGGTGCTCACCCTGTCCTGCGTCAACGACATCATCGCGCTGAAGTTCGATATCTCGCTGAACGCGACCACCTGGATCGGCCGCATCGGCCTGCTCGTCGCGCCGCCGCTGGCCTACTTCCTGGCCTACCGGTTCTGCATCGGACTGCAGCGCAGTGACCGGGCGGTCCTCGAGCACGGTATCGAGACCGGTGTGATCAAGCGGCTGCCGCACGGCGAGTACATCGAGGTGCATCAGCCGCTGGGTCCGGTCGACGCGCACGGCCACCCGATCCCGCTGGAGTATCAGGGCGCCGTGGTGCCCAAGAAGATGAACCAGCTGGGCTCGGCCGGTCAGCCCGGTACCGGCAGCTTCCTGCGGCCCGACCCCCGCTCGGAGAGCGAACAGCATTTCGCCCACGAGCTGGAGGAAGAGCACAAGCAGCTGGCGGTGCTCAAACGAGTGCAGGACGAGGCCCGCTCGAACGGGCAGCACGGGCACTGACCCGGAATACGCAACAGGCCCCCTGGGAAACCAGGGGGCCTGTTCGTGTCCGGTGCCGGTATCTCAGCCCGACCGGCGGCGCGCGGCCTCGATCGCCTCGAATTTGGCGAGATTGTGCCGGGCGTCGGCCAGCGCGTCGTGGGCGTCGCGCGGGGGCGGCGGCAGTTCGGGGCGGCCGTGCGCTTCCCAATGCTGGCGTAGTTCGTTGGTGTAGCGGGGCAGCTCTGTCGGCAGATCCACCATCGAACCCCACAACTGGCACAGCACCACATGGTCGTAGGCGCCCACCCAGGCCCACATCTCGGGTTGGACGGTCGGCCGGGGGACCAGGAACCGGTAGAGCTCGTCGCGGATCTGCGCCCGGGTCCGCCACAGCGGTGACGTCCGTGCGGGAAGCTTCGGCAGAACGTACTTGGCCACCCAGGGTCCCGCCCGTCCGGCATCGAACTCCGAGGACACGGCGTAGAACTCCCGCCCGTCCTCACAGACGACACCGATCGATACGAGATCGATCACGCGACCGTCCTCGATGAATTCCGAATCGTAGAAATACCTCAAGTAGGGGATCCCCTCGCAGCTGACAGAACCTCCCGAGCCTAGTCGTGCGGTGCGATACGGCCGTAGCGCAAGGGGGCCGGACAACCCACACGCGGCGAGCGCGCGAAAGCACGGCCGGAAATCTTCCCGGATCGGGCACCACTTATCCTGAACTGGTGAATTGGACCGTCGACGTTCCCATCGACCGTTTGCCCGAGCTGCCGCCGTTGCCCGCCGAGCTGCGTAAACGGCTCGACGACGCGTTGACGCGGCCCGCGTTGCAGCAGCCGTCGTGGGATCCCGAGCAGGCGGCGAATATGCGGACGGTGCTGGAGAGCGTGCCGCCGATCTGCCTGCCGGCCGAGGTGGACGAGTTGCGCGAGCAACTCGCCGAAGTGGCGCGTGGGGAGGCGTTCCTGATGCAGGGCGGCGACTGCGCGGAAACCTTCGCCGACAACACCGAACCACATATCCGCGGCAATATCCGGACCCTGTTGCAGATGGCGGTGGTGCTCACCTACGGCGCGAGTGTGCCGGTGGTGAAGGTGGCGCGGATCGCCGGCCAGTACGCCAAGCCCCGGTCCTCCGATACCGATGCGCTCGGCTTGAAGTCCTACCGCGGCGATATGGTCAATTCCCTGGTCGCCGATGCCGCCGTCCGCGAACACGATCCCTCCCGGCTGGTCCGCGCCTACGCCAACGCCAGTGCCGCGATGAACCTGGTCCGCGCGCTCACCAACGCCGGCATGGCCGATCTGCACCGGGTGCACGACTGGAACCGCGACTTCGTCGCGCAGTCACCCGCCGGTGCCCGCTACGAGGCGCTGGCCGAGGAGATCGACCGCGGTCTGCGATTCATGACGGCCTGCCGGGTCAACGATCCCAGCCTGAAATCGGCCCGGATCTACGCTTCGCACGAGGCGCTGGTACTCGACTACGAGCGGGCCATGCTGCGGCTGGCCGAGAACTCCGCGGGCGATCCGGTGCTCTACGATCTGTCCGCGCATTTCCTGTGGATCGGGGAACGTACCCGGCAGCTCGACGGCGCGCATATCGCCTTCGCCGAACTGCTGGCCAACCCGATCGGCGTGAAGATCGGCCCCACGACCACCCCGGCGCAGGCGGTGGAGTACGTGGAGCGGCTCGACCCGAACAACGAGCCCGGCCGGTTGACCATCGTCTCCCGGATGGGCAATACGAAGGTCCGCGAAATCCTGCCGGCGATCGTGGAGAAGGTGCAGGCCACCGGTCACCAGGTGATCTGGCAGTGCGACCCCATGCACGGCAACACCCACGAATCGTCCACCGGCTTCAAAACCCGCCATTTCGACCGGATCGTCGACGAGGTGCAGGGTTTCTTCGAAGTCCATCACGCCCTGGGCACGCACCCGGGTGGTCTGCATATCGAACTCACCGGCGAGGACGTCACCGAATGTCTCGGCGGCGCCCAGGACATCTCGGATCTGGACCTGTCGGGCCGCTACGAAACGGCCTGCGATCCGCGCCTCAACACCCAGCAGTCGCTGGAACTGTCCTTTCTCGTCGCCGAAATGCTGCGCTGAGCCGCCGGGGGGGGGGGGGGGGGGGGGGGGGGGGGGGGGGGGGGCGGGGGGGCGGGGGGGGGGGGGGGGGGGGGGGGGGGGGGGGGGGGGGGGGGGCCGCGCGGGGCCGGCGGCGGGGGGGGGGGGGGGGGGGGGGGACGAGGGCGGGCCC
>NZ_JARWPM010000082.1 GCF_029869215.1 Nocardia carnea | reverse complement strand
GTTCAGCCCCGCGATACTCCCGCCTGCGGCGCAGTGTCTCGCGGGGCTGAACGCAGGGACCAAAGGGGCCGAACCCCCGCGCGCGCCAGCGCGCCAAAAACGCAGCACCTTCCCACTGGCGGGAAAACATGGCCGCCCACCCCGTTCAAACACTCGTGTACCGTACCGCTATACAACGGCACATAGAACAACGTCCCCACACCTACTGACCCGACGTACGAGTTCTTGCCGCCACGAACGGACGGAGACCACCATGACCATCACCCGCAACTTCGGATTCGTGAAGCGCTTCGCCTCCGCTGCCGTACTGGCCGGCGCGCTCGCCCTCGTGCCCGCTGCCCTCGTGCCCGCTGCCCTGGCGCCGCAGATGGCGCAGGCCGACGTCCCCGGGCACAGCACCCGTGGCGACAGCCATCCGGGCCTCGGCACCTACAACGACACCCACGACATTCCCGCCGACCCGAGCAATCGCAGCGAACCCGTACACGCGATCCCGGCACAGCGCACCGGAAGCTACGAGAGCGGCGGCGGGTACCACGACATCTGCGCGTACAAGCCGTACTTCTACGCCTGCCGATGACCCCGCGCGGCACTTCTACCGCGGTCCCGGCGGGCGCCCCGGCGTTCCGCGGCACCGCGTTCGGCATCGATCGCGGCGGCGAGTTCGCCCGGAACATGACCGGCGATCTCGCGGCGCGAGCCGATCATCAGCTTCTGCCGGATGCTGGCGACCTGGGCGTCCACGGTGCGCACCGAACTACCGCGCCGCTGTGCGATAGCGCTGTTGGTCCACCCGGCGGCGGCCAGCACCGCCACCGCGCGTTCCGCCGGTGACAGCTCACGCCAGCGGGAAACGTTGTGCCCCACCAGCGCGGCAGCGTCCGCTCGCTCGGCCGCCCATCGGCGCCGCACGTACTGCTGCACCATCTCACTACCCGGACGGTACTGCCGGCCCCGGCGTTCGGCCGCCGCGAAATCGGCGGGCCCGATGATCGCGATGGCAGCGGCGGTGGCGCGGCGTACACCCAGCGCCATCATCGGCATCCGCTCGACCCGGACCCCCATCGCACGATGACAGGCCCGGAAAACACCTACCAGCCAGGCCAGTTCTTCCGCACGCTCGCGGGCGGTGGCCGGCGCACCCGGTGCCGGCGGGTCGAGTGCCGACAGATGGGTCAGGACGACCATGCACACCCCGATGGACCAGGAGACCTTCCAGGTATCGCCGATCGCGTATCGCCCGGACAGTAGGGCCCGCACTTCCGGTATGGCGGCCGCCGGTTCGGCCGACCGCGCTAGCGCCAGGGCCCGCGCGACCCGGGCCCAATGCACCGACAGCGCGGATTCCGCGGCCACCGAACGGTCCAGGTGGGCACGGGTTATCGCGTCGGCGCGGGCGGGTTCGGCCAGCATGGCCGCGGCCAGGGCGGTGAACACCGCGGCGCGTTCGGTCCCGATCCGATCCCCGAGCGCGGCGAATTTGCGGTTCGCCCGGTCCAGTACCGTCACCGCGCGTGGATCCAGCCGGAACAGCATGAGCTCCAGGCCCCGGATCCATTCCACCGAGGGCGGCAGGCCGCTATCGGTGGCCGGATCGGCCCGCCACGCTCCGGCGGAGTGCCCGGGGAGGTAGCGGGCCACGCAGTCGTCCAGCAGGCGGGTCGCCCGCTCGTCGTCGCCCTGCCACAGGTGGAACCAGCCGACCAGGGCGGTGGCCCGGAGACGGTGCGGATCGTCGCCGGATTCCGCGGTCACCTCGAGCGCCGCCGCCGTCAGCCGGGTGAGGGTGCAGCTGCCGCCGTTGGCGAACGGCACCCACACCGACAACAGCACCGAGGCCGTCTCCAGCCCGATGAGCGCCTCTTCGGGATCGGCGAGGCTGGTTTCGATACCGATCAGGATGTCGTCCCAGGACGTGCGCGCCCAGTCGAGCCAAGCCTGTTCCTGCGGGCCGTGCCAGAGGGAGTGGGCCTCGGCCACGCGATCCCGGTAGTACCGGCGGTGCCGGCCGGCCAGCCGCGCCGCTTCGGCCGGTTCCCGGCGCAACCGGTCGGCCGCGAACAGGCGCACGCTTTCCACCAGGTACCAGCGCACGCTGTCCGCGGTGCGGAAGGTCGACAGCAACGAGCGTTCGGCCAGTCGCTCCAGCAGCGGCGCGATCCGCTCGGCGGGCAGCCGATCGTCCGCGCAGACCGCGACGATCGCCGCGGTATCGACCCCGTTGCGTTGTGGTTCCATCCCGTCGGTTTCGTATCCGGCCGCGAACACCGACATCCGGGACAACAGGAGTTGCTCGTCGGCGCAGCACAGATCGAACGACCAGGCGATCACATCGAAAACGCCGCGGTGCCGCCGCTCACTGCCCGAATGGGCACCCTGCGACCAGCGCATCCGCTGATCGTCGGCATCACCGGTGAGTTCGGCCAGTACCAGGGCCGGCGGCCGGTGCCGTAATCGGGCGGCCGCCAGCCGGATCAGCAGCGGCGAATGCTCGACCCGGCGGCAGATCCGGCGCACGACCGAGAGCTGGCCGGGTTCGTCGGAAAGGGGCCGGCCGGTGAGTTCGGCACGCTGCCGGAACAGTTCCAGCGCTTCCGGCGGGGACAGCGGCCCGACGACCACGAGATATTCGTCGGCCCAGCCGATCGGTTCGCGGCTGGTGGCCAGGATCGTCAGACCCGCGGTAGCGGCGAGCAGATCGATCACCGCGCGGCCCACCGCCGCCAGCACATGCTCGCAGTTGTCCAGCACCAGAATCGGGCGGCCGGCGGGCGATCCGGCGCGGGCGCCGATACCGAGATCCAAGGAACTCGGGTCGCTGATATCGGTGCGGACCACCGACCGCAGCACATTCTCGGCCGAATCCCCGCAATCGCGTTCGAGTTCGGCCAGGCGCGCCCAGTACACGGGGCGGCCCGGGTCTATCCGCCGCAGCGCCTCGGCGGCCAGGCGGGTTTTACCGATACCGCCCGGGCCGACGAGCGTCACCAGGCGCACAGCCGGCGAGGTCAGCAGTTCGTGCAGGCGCGCGAGTTCCCGTTCCCGACCGAAGAACTCGGTCGCGGGGGCGGCGGGTACCGCGCCCTCCGGGTAGATCACCACCATAGAAACGTAAGTTAGTGCACGTGAGAGCGGCCCGTGCGGCGAACCCGTTCATTTGCGGGTTACTCGAGGTAGTCCACAGCGGCGAACGTCAGCACATCACGGGCGCCGCGCTTCGGTAGTGCATCTGCACCACGGCGCTGTCGAAGGTCAGCACATCCACCAGCCGCAGCCCGGTGGTATCGACCGGCGTCCGGAACAGCGGCACCCCATCGCCCAGCACCATGGGATGGACGAAGAGCCGGTAATCGTCGATCAGCCGGTGTTCGATGAAGGACGCGGCGGTTTCGGCGCCGCCGAACAGCACCATGTTCTGCCCCTCCGCTTTCCGCCGCCGGATCTCGTCTGCGAAATCTTCGCCGAGAGCCCTGGTGTTCCAGGACGGATCACTCAGCGTACGGGTGACGACGAGTTTGGGGGCGGACCGCCAGAACCGCGCGAATTCCACGTAGAACGGGGAGACCGGTGCGAGATCGGCGGTCGGCCAGAACGCCGCCATGATGTCGTAGGTCTTACGCCCGTACATCAGGACGTCGGCTCGCCGCAGCTCGTCCAGGTACTCAGTACAGAGCTCTTCGTCGACCACCGGCCAGTGGACCGCCTCGTCGGCGCCCTCGGCGAACCCGTCGAGTGATATCTGCATCCACAGCGTCACGCTTCCCATGCCCATGCCTCATCTACCGCGTCGGCTACAGGCAGCAGATTGTGCCCGCACCCAAGGGAGCGCGCATCGGTATATGCCGCAGAACATACTTAGGTATACGGAACACTACCGTTCAGGGGGCAGATGGAGAGCCACCAGCGAATGTACCGTCATCCAGCGAAACGCCGGGTGAAGGATTCCCAGCCCGGAGAAGAACACAGACCGAATGTGCCCGGCCCGAGGCGGGTGTACCGGCTCACCGCCCGGCGGCCTAGCCTGTCAGCTCTGGGCGGGCAGGTCGGACAGTTCGCTGTCGCTTTCGATGTAGTGGGCGACGAAGCGGTTGACCAATTCCGCGGCAGCCTTGCCCGGTAACGTCCGGGCCAGCTGCAACTGCCCGGTCAGTTCGGCCAGATCCGCGGCCTGCTGCTCCGATTCCCGGTACTTCTGCCACGCGGTGCGATGGAACAGATCGACGAAACGCCGCGCCATCCGGTCGCAATCGGCCCGCATCCGCTCCAGTTCGCCGAGCACTTCGGCATCGGGCACCCCGGCTGCCGTCATCTGCTCGGCCATTCGGATGAGCTGCCGGTCGGCGGGCCGATAGGTAGCGGCGTCCACAGGCTCGTACAGGCCCGCGGCGACAATACGCGCCAACCCGTTGGGCACCGCGGCGTAGCGTTCCTGCAGCTCGGTGGCCGCGATGGTATCGCCGGGCGGCACCGGCTCCCCGGGCGGCGGTTCACCGCTTTCCGCGCCGCCGAGCAGCGCGCCGACACCGAGGATATCGCCGAGATCGTCACCACGATCCCACGCGTTGAGCAGCTCTTTGATGCCGTTGAGCTTTATTCCCCGGTCCAGCAACCTGCTGATCGTGCGCACCCGATTGAGATGTTCGGGGCTGTAATAGCCCGTCCTGCCCTTCACCTGCGGCGGGGGCAGAACCCCCCGTTCGTGATAAACCCGCAGGCTGCGCACGGTCGTACCGGCAGCCCGCGCCAGTTCATCGATCGTGTACTCCACACCAGCAGCCATATATCAAGGAAACCACATCGAAACGGTCACAAGCCGCGGTGGACACGACCGAAACATCCGCTTCAACCCCTGTTGGTCAAGGGTTGGTCAATTCGTCGATCTTGGAGCGGCGGCTCGTTGGGCATGGGTGCGCCGCTCGTCTTCCGACATACCGCCCCAGACCCCGTACGGTTCCCCCACTGCCAGTGCGTAATTGCGGCATCTGTCCAGAACCGGGCAGCCGTCGCAGATCTGTTTCGCCCGCCGCACCCGGGCGGCGCGGGCCCGGCCGCGTTCACCTTCCGGATGGAAGAACACCGCCGATTCCAGGCCCCGGCACGACCCCAGCAACTGCCAGTCCCATGCGTCGGCGGCCGGACGCCGACACGGGATCACGGTGGACATACACAACTCCTCTGCCCGATTTCTGTAGGCCAGCGTAATTACTCCCCACCTGTGGGAATCGGCTCGCCGCGGCGCCGCGAGGCCTTCCCGGCACTGGCGAATTCCACCGCCACCGGGCCGGGGGCAACCGATTTATTCTGCGGGTATGAGTGAGTTACCGGGGGCACGGATAACCGTCGGCGAACGGGAGCGCGCGATGCGGGAACTCGCCGAGCACCTCGGGGCGGGCCGGCTGACCCTCGCCGATTACGAGGAACGCGCCGCCGCCGCGGCCGCCGCGGTCACCACGCCCGAGCTGGCGCGCCTGTTCACCGACCTCCCGGCCGCACCGGCCCCGCCGGCCCCGCCGGCGGACCCGGCCGCCGGGTTCGCCGTCATGGCCGGTTGCGCGGCCGCGTTCGCCCTGATTCTCGCGCTGGTCTTCGGCGGCTGGCTGTGGCTGATGCTGCTGGTCGTGGTGCTGGTCTCGGCACCGCTCGTACCCACCGCGGTGCGCCGTCGCCGCGCCCATGGCCGGGCCTGACCTCACCACAGAGTATGCGGCCGGACGCTGTTGGCCAGATCCACCAGCCGGTACCGGTGCAACCGGCCGGGCGCATTGCGGGCCAGCGCACGCAATCGCGACTCCAGGCCACCGCGTAGCCCGGCCACGGTGAGCGGATAGCCGAGCAGTGTGGTGTCGGCGGCCGCGGGCCGCATCCGCGACCGCAGCCATTCCAGCCCCGCCCCGACCACCACTACCTGCAGTTGCAGCGCCCGCGGGTCGTCGGCGGCCTCGAGCCGCGAGGCGGCCTCCAGCAGATCGACCTCGGTGATCTCGGCGTGCGGACGCGATACCAGCAACAGACTGCCGGTCATCCGCGCGGTGCTGTGATGCCGGGAGGTATCGGGTACTTCGTCGAGCACCTGTACCGCTTGTAGGGGTTCACCGTCGGCCGCCAGCCGCCGCGCCAGGCCGAAGGCCGCGCTCACCACGCCGTGGTTGGTCTGCCAGACCAGACGGTAGAAGTCGGCGGCGGCCCGGTGCCAGCGCTCGGAATCATCGGCGTCGGTCGTGGACTGCAGCACCAGCTCCGCCGTCGCGGCCAATGCCAGCGCCGGCGCGATCTCGCCGGGGAGCATGGTGTGTACCTCGTCGAAATGCAGGTACGCGCGTTCGAAGTGCCGCTCCAGCAGAGCGGCGACACCGCTGAACCATTCGATCCGCCAGTCCGTGGCCGTCCGCGGCCGCAGCGCGTCGAGCAGGGCCAGGGCGGAAGCCAGATCACCGAGATCGATATGGGCGCGAATGGCGGCCAGTGCGCCTTCCACTTCGAAGGTCTCCGGGGCGTCGATGGTGCCGGCCACGATCCGCTCGGAGGTCTGGCGCAGCGAATCCAGGGTCCGGCGCGCGTCGCCGTGCAGCAGCGGCGCGAGCAGTTCGACACTGGGATCGTCGGCATCGATCAGCGGGACGGGCAGGGCGGCCACCACCGCGGCCGCGTCGAGACCGAGACTGCGGTGCGCCCCGTCGACCATGCCGTCGGTCTGCCCGATCACCGTATCGATCCCGAAATCGCCACGCAACGAGCCGAATTCGACCGACGCCTGGGGATGTTCGCGGCCGGTCCCGGCGGCCAGTACCATCCGCAGCACTCCGGCGAGCTGGCAGTACATGGCGTAGGTCGAGGGGAACCGGCGGCTCGGATCGGGGTGGGTCGCGCGGACCAGCAGCCGATGCAGGCACGGAAACTGTTGCAGCAGCGGATAATCGTCCGGGGTCGGCGTCTCGGCGCAGTAGTTGCCCTGTGAATCCTTTCGCAGATCCAGGATCAGCGCGGCCAGGGTACGGCCGGCGGCGTAGACATCGGAGGCGACGGTGGGCCCGGTCTCGATGATCTCCGGTGCCTGGTAGCCGGGAGTGCCGTAGATGCTGCCGTAGGATTCCATCGCCGCCACGGCGCCGAGGTCGATGAGTTTGACCTCGTCGTCGGTGACCATGATGTTGTCGGGCTTCAGATCGTTGTAGGCGAGCCCGAACGAGTGCAGATAATCGAGTGCGGGCAGCACTTCCATCATGTACGCCAGCGCCTCGGCCACCGGGATACGTTCCGGCCCGGCCAGATCCAGCATCTTCTTCAGCGATCGCCCGCCGACGTACTCCATGACGATATAGCCGTCGGCCACCTCACGGTGGGAGCGGTGCTTGACGAAGTTGTAGATCTTGACGACACCCGGATGGGTGATCTCGGACAAGAACTGCCGCTCGGCCAGCGCCACCACATGCGCCTCGAAATCCTGCGGGTTCTGCAGCCCCTTGAGTACCACCCAGCGGTCGCTGACATTGGTGTCCACCGCCAGGTAGATCCAGCCGAGGCCACCGTGCGCCAGACAACCTTTGACCACGTACTGCTCGGCGACCACCTCGCCGGCGGACAGCGCGGGCAGGAAGTTGTAGGCCGATCCGCAGCGTGCGCATTCCCCGGCCACCGCACCCGGGCCGTCCGGACCCGACCGCCCGGTGGGCGCCTGACATTTCCAGCAGAAACGTTTGTGCTCGGGGACCACCGGATCGGCGAGCACCGCGGTGGCGGGATCGACCGGATCCACCCGCGGCAGGGCCACCAGGCCGGCACCGAGACGCCGCACGCTCGGCCGGGAGCGCGCATTGCGGCCCGAGGGCGGTTCGTCCTCGAAACCCGCGAAGGGATCGAATTCGTCGTCCTCGTCGTCCGCGGCGCCGGCCGCGCGCAGCAGTGCCTCGAGATCGTCGTCGTCATCCTCGGCCCGCAGGAGCGCTTCGAGGTCGTCGTCCTCGTCGTCGGCGCCGCCGAGGCTGTTGAGTCGCGCGATATCGTCGCCGGTCAGCGCCGCGACGGCGCGTTCGAAATCGGTGAGGCCGGCACCGGCATCGCCGGACAGACCTTCGGCAGCCGGCCCCGGCCGTGG
>NZ_JARWPM010000081.1 GCF_029869215.1 Nocardia carnea | reverse complement strand
CCCCAATCCGGCGCGGGGGGGGGGGCCGGGGGGCCGAATGCGGGCCCGCGCGAGTTGTCCGGGGGTATGCGCCCGGGCCGGCCCCGGGGGGCCTGGCGTGCCCCGCCCCCCCCGCTACACCGGGGGGGGCACGTGGCGGGGTCGGGAAGTGTCTCAGCGCTTGCCGTATTCGACGCTGTTCAGCAGCGAACTGTCCGCATTACCGCTGCGGTCCACGTCCGGCCGGGTGTTCTGCTGCAGCGCGGCGGTGATGGCGAAAACCGCGATCGCGCCCAGCAGGGCACCGCCCACCGCACTCGCAATACCGGGGACAGCAAACTTCATCGCAGCACTCCAAACTCGACGCAGGCAGTATCCGGGCCAACCTAGCAGGACCACGGCAGTCCCGAAACGTACAGTCCGGCGTTTCACCCTACCGGGTACGGCCACGCCGGCCACGCCGCGCCGCGTCCGGCCGGCGGCGCGGTGCTGCGCCCCGGCGCTGAACGACCCGGCGGCAGCGCGGGCCCGCCTGGGGACACACCTCTACTTCGTCGTGTCCACCTGTAGCGCGCCGAGCAGGGTACGTAGTTTCGTGGTGGTCTCCTCGAGCTCCGATTGCGGATCCGAGGTCGCGACGATGCCGCCGCCGGCGTAGGCGCGCAGCGACAGCCCGTCGGCGGACAGTTCCGCGCTCCGGATGGCGACCACCCAGCTCCCGTCGCCGTGCGCATCGCACCACCCCACCGCGCCGCCGTAGAAACCCCGGTCCTCTTCGTGCGTGGTGATGTATTCCAGCGCCTGCGCGGTGGGGGTACCGCAGACCGCCGGGGTCGGGTGCAGCAGCAGAGCGAGTTCGAGCGCGCTGGGCGCCGGCTCGCGCAGGACTCCGTGGATCGGGGTGCCGAGATGCCAGACCTCGCGGGTGCTCACCAGTTGTGCGCGCGGGGGCACGGTCAGCCGGGTGCAGACGGGGCGCAGCCGTTCGGTGATCCAGTCGACCACGAACGCGTGCTCGGCACGGTTCTTCGTATCCGCCGCCAGCCGGTCCGCCTGCGCTGTGTCCGCCGCGGGATCGGGTAGCCGGGGCAGCGTGCCGGCCAGCGGATGCAGCGTGACCGCGGTACCGGTTCGCTGGACCAGGGTCTCGGGGCTCGCGCCCACCAGCGTCGCGCCGGTATGTCCGGCGGGCGTGAGGTCCACGGCGAAGACATTCGCGCGCGGATGCGCGGTCGATAGATAGCCGGCGACGACTTCGGTGTCCAGCCCGGCCTCCGCGGTCGCCAGTACCGAGCGCGCGGCCACCACTTTCCGGAGCGGCTGCCCCGGATCGCCGAGGATTCCGACCAGCCGCGCCACGCGGGCGCGATGTTCGCCGGGGGAGGGCTGCTCGCGCGCCACGTGGATCCGGGGCAGGGCGGGCAGCGCGGCCGGTCGCCACGATCCGGCGGTATGCGTGAATTCGGCGGGTTCGGCCAGCGCGGCCGGACGGCGAGGGTCGAACGGCAGTGCGCCGGCGATCACCCCCGCGCCCCGGTGCAGCGCCTCGGCCGCCTCCCACGGGTCGCGGTAATCGGTGCGTATACCCCTCGCGCGCACCACGCCGTCCGGCCGTGCCAGCAGGAACCCGGTCATGCTCCGACCGTAACGTCACAGCACGGCGGGCCTCTATGTCCACGCTGGGCGCAGCGGGCGCCGATCGATTCCGGCAGCAGCTCGATATCGCGATCGTGTGCCGTCGCCACCGTGCGACACCGGGTCGCCGATCGGTCGTCGCCGTTGCCGTCTGTGCGGCCGATCAGGTTTCGGCGCGCTGGTTGTGTCCGTTCGCGCGGCTGCGGTCGCGCTGTACCGGGGGCACCAGGAAGACCGGGCGGTGACAGTGTTTGAGCACCGCGTCGGCCACGCTGCTGTGCACCAAGGCGCGTAGTCCGGTGGCGCCGCGGGTGCCCGCGACGATGATGTCCACATCGAGTTCGTCGGCGACCTCGACGATCGCGTGCCACACACTGCCGGCGAATTCGTGGGTGCGGGCCTCGGCGTTCAAACCCGCCAGCCCGGCCAGGTGCACGCCTTCGGCGTTGATCTCCTTCGCCGTTGTATAGGCGATATCTTCCATATCTTCGTCGGGCACCCATTCGGGTTGCACCATCCCGGAGATTCCCGATATTCGCGCCGCCTGGCGGACCATCGGTTCCCAGGCGGTCAGCACCACCGCCCGGTCGGCGGAGAGGAAGCGTCCGGCGTATTCGATCGCGCGTTTGGCGTGTTCGGAACCGTCGTAGGCGATGAGCATCAGATCGCAGGGCATGGCGACCTCCGTGGCGGAGTCCTGACGGATGAATCCAGATTACCCCTGTCCCGATACCCGGCCGAGCTTTGCCACCGCGGGCCGGCGGGATACCGTGCAACGATGCGGAAGATGCCGTTCGTGCTGCTCGCGGTGCTCGCCATGATCGTTACCGGTTGTTCGGGCGGTGACGGTGGCGGGTCCGCGACGCCGACACCGGGTGCGCGCTCGCCGGAGGCCGCGACAGGCGCCGCGCCCGCGCCCACCACCGGCTCCGATTGTGCCGCCGAGTACCTGGGGCAGTTCAGTACCCGGGAGAAGCTGGCGCAGCTGCTCACGGTGGGGGTCACCGGGACCGACGACGCGCTGAGCGTGGTGCGCGACCATCAGGTCGGCGGCATCTTCATCGGCAGCTGGACCGATCTGTCGATGCTGTCCGACGGTGGCCTGCAGCAGGTGACGGAGGCGGCGAAGGTGCCGCTCATGGTCACCACCGACGAAGAGGGCGGCCGGGTGTCCCGGCTGAGCGATCTCATCGGAACGGCCCCCTCGGCCCGCGACACCGCGGAGACGATGACCGCCGACGAGTTCTACACCGCCACGCTGGAACGCGCCCGTGCCATGCGCGATCTCGGCATCACGGTCGATTTCGCGCCCGATATCGATGTGAGCTCCCAGCCCGACGATTCGGTGATCGGTGACCGCTCCTTCTCCGACGACCCGGCCGTGGTCACCGACTACGCCGACGCCTATATCCGGGCCATGCACGAGGTCGGGCTGGGGACCGTGCTCAAACATTTCCCGGGCCACGGCGCCGGTACCGGCGATTCCCATCTGGGCGCGGTACAGGTGGCGCCGCTGCCGGAGCTGATCGATCGGGATCTGGTGCCCTTCCGGGAACTGATCGGCAGTGGTTCGGCGGTGATGGTCGGCCATCTGGACGTGCCCGGACTGACCACACCCGGTGTTCCGGCGAGCATCAGCCCCGAGGTGATGTCTCTGCTGCGCGAGGGTTCCGGCTACGGCGCCGCACCGTTCGACGGCGTGATCTTCACCGACGACCTCAGCGGTATGGCCGCGATCACCGATCGCCTGTCGATCGAGGAGGCGGTCGAGGCCACCCTGGTGGCCGGTGCCGACAACGCGCTGTGGATCAGCACCGACGCTGTCGGTCAGGTGCTGGATCGGTTGGAGGACGCGGTGGCCGCGGGCCGGTTGCCGATGGACCGGGTGGATGCCTCGGTCCTGCGGATGGCCGACTACAAGCGGATTCCCCGCGCCTGCTGACCACTGGGAGACTCGGGTGCCGGGCGCCGCGGGGTGCCCGGTACCGTGCCGGTCTGATCGGCCCGGGGTTCGGGGGGTAAGTCCTGATCTCGCGCGCGGCGCACCTGCGCCGCCCCGGAATAGTTCCCGGCCCGGTGAACTTACTTTGGAGTAATATAAAGGGCTCACTGCGGTAGGAGAACGTGATGGCGGGCGGTACGAAAAGACTTCCGAGGGCGGTGCGCGAGCAGCAGATGCTCGATGCCGCGGTCGAAGTCTTCTCGCGCAAAGGCTTCCACGAGACTTCCATGGATGCCATCGCCGCCGAGGCCGAAATCTCCAAACCGATGCTGTACCTCTACTACGGCTCCAAGGACGAACTCTTCCGCGCCTGTATCCAGCGCGAAGGGATGCGGTTCATCGAATCTGTCGCCCCGGCCGGTAATCCGCTGCTCAGCCCGCACGAACAGTTGCGCACCGCGCTCGAGGGGTTCCTCGGGTTCGTCGATCGCCACCGCAACTCCTGGCAGGTGCTCTACCGCCAGGCACTCGGCCAGCAGGCGTTCGCCTCGGAGATCGAGAACGCCCGCGAACGGGTTATCGAACTCACCGCCAAACTGCTGGAGTCCAGCGCCAAGCACGCCGAACCGGGCACCAATTTCGATATCGTCGCGGTCGCGGTGATCGGGGCCGGGGAAGCGATCGCCGATACCGTCGCCTCCGGCCGGATCGATGTGGCCGAGGCGGTGGATCTGCTGGATCAGCTTGCCTGGCGTGGTCTGTCCGGCCGCAAACCCGAAGCGGCCGAGCGGGCCGACCAGGGCGAATAGCCGCCCGGCCCACTGCGCCGCGGCGTTTACCCGCGCGAGCTCTGCTCCTGCGCCGGTCGCGGCCGGTCGAGGCGGCGTGCCCACTGCCGGCACGGTTCTTCCACGAGTGCGTGACTCGCCGCGGCGATCGGCAGGGTGAACGCGATAGTAAGGACGAGCACCTTCAGGAAATCGCCGTGGAACGGCAGGATCCCGAATACCGGGAAGATCACCGACAGCACGGCCAGATGCCAGATGAAGATGCCGTAGGACCAGCGCCCCACCGTCGCCGCGGGCGCCGAGGTGAGCCAGCGGTGCCGTTTCCCGGCCGGGCCCAGCACCAGCGGTGCCAGCAGCGCGAAGCCGATCACCGCGCCCAGGCCCATTTTGGCCGCGTACTGCCACGGTTCCGCCCGGGTCAAGCCAGCGACCCCGCCCAGATCGGTCGCCGAGGCCACGAAGGCCGCGGCCGCGATCGACCACATGAGGGGCTGGTTGCCCAGGATCCGCCGCCACCGTGTCCAACGGTCGTCGCAGAGGAGTTCGGCCAGCAGCATGCCGCCCGCGAACCACGGGATGTAAGCGGGCAGCCAGTTGTCGGCGTGGATGGCGTCCGGTGTCGGGACCGGAATGAAGTTCCAGCTCAGGAAGACCAGACCGAGCGTCAGCACGGTCGGCACGCGGACCGCGGCCGCCCGGCCGCGCAGGCCGTGCAACAGCCAGGCGAGCAGCGGCAGCACCAGATAGAAGGCCACTTCCACGGACAGGCTCCACATCTGGGTGAGCCCATCGGTCAGGGTCAGCGGGATGAACACCTGCAGGAGCAGCAGGTTGGAGAACCACACCTGCAGCCCGGCGGTATCGGAGGCGGCGGGCACCAGGATGAGCACCGCGAACACCACCACCCAGTAGGCGGGCACGATCCGCGCGATCCGATGCCGCAGGTAGTAGCCCACTGTCGGGGCGTCGCCGAGACCGCGTGCGGCCAGCGCGTGCGGCCGCCACAGCAGGAAGCCCGACAGCGCGAAGAACACCGCGACCGCCATATCGAAACGTTCCAGCAGCCGGCCGAGCACCGGGATACCGGTGGCCCCGGTCTGGAACGCGACGTGGGTGAGCAGCACGCCGAGCGCCGCCAGCCCGCGCATCCCCTCGAGCGCGGGGAGAAAGGACCGTTGACGCGCGGCCGGCGCCGCCATGTCACCGGGCGCCCCCGCGGCAACGCTGGGCGCAGCCGTGCCGGGGACCGGCTGTGCTTCCGGGGTCGTGGCCGGAGTGGCAGTCACCGTACCTCCTGCGGAACCGATTCCTGCGGTTCGCGGAGGCCGAAGCGGTGGCGGAGGTATCGCATCATCGGTCCCCAGTCTGCCCGGACCGCCGCGGCGTGGGGAAGGCGGTATTTCACAATGCGCGCTAAACTCCTGCCGATTCGGGTCCGATTCCGGCCTCGCCAGCGCCCACATACCGATGTGGCTGTTAGTGTCAGGGCTCACGAGTGCCGCGGCGCCCCGCTGTACCCGCGGAACGACCTGTGTTCTACGACGAGGAGACTTTGCATGGCACTGAGTGCCGGAACCAGAAGGACGGTTGCCTGCGTGCTCGTGGGTCTCGGCGCGTTGCTGATCGTTGCCGCGCTGATGATCCCTACCTACACCGTCGGCAAAATGGCCAAAACTCCCCTCGATCTCGAGATCACCACCGTCGCGGTCAGCCAGAAGGACCAGGAAGCCCTGGTACTGGACTCGTCCTCGCTGACGGCAGAGGGGCGCACGGCCGAGATCAACGAGAACGTTCCGCTCGTCTCCCAGCGTTTCCTCACCGTCGAAGATCCCTCCAACGCCGACGAGATGACGATCCAGGCCGGTAACACCCTGCGCCGGATCGACAAATCGGGCGATACCGGTGTGCTGACGGCCTACGTCGACCGCGTCACCATCGACCGGGTGACCGGTGAGCCCGTCGCCACCGACCCCAACGGTTCGATCGCGATGACCACCAACACCAAGGGCGAGAGCATCGCCGAGCCGGTGCACCGCACCGGTCTGCAGTACCGGTTCCCGATCGGTACCGAGAAGAAGACCTACCCGTACTTCGACGTGCTCGCCCGGACTACCACCGATATGGAGTTCCAGGAAGAGACCGAGATCAACGGCACGAAGGTCTACCACTTCCGGCAGAACGTCCCGGTCACCGATCTGTCCAAGGTCTCCAACGCGCCGACCAACAAGCTCAGCCTGCCCGCCGCCAAATGGGGCGTCGAGGGCGGCGAGGAGCCGGTCACCATGTCGCGCTTCTACAGCAACGTCCGCGATGTGTGGGTGGAGCCGCAGACCGGCACCATCGTCAAGGGTGGTGAGCAGCTGAACATCTTCTACGGCCGCTCCGCCGACAAGCCCGAGGTGCAGGCGCTCAAGGCGAACATGGTCTTCGACACCGACACCGTGGAATCGCAGCTCGCGGTGGCCAAGGACAATATCGACCAGCTCTCGCTGTTCGGCCGCATCCTGCCGATCGTCTTCGGCATCGTCGGCGTCATCGCCCTGATCGCCGGTATCGTCCTCGGCGTCATGGGCGGCGGCTCCGGCCGCCCGGTCCGCACCGCGGGCCCCTCCGGCGGCCGCCCCGGCGGCCCGGCACCGGCGCCCGCCGGTTCGGACGCCCCGACCACCACCCTGCCCCGCAGCAGTGGCGCGGACGCCCCGACGGAAACCATCAAGATGCCGAAGAACCTCTAGGCCCAGCCGAGAGGGCCACGCCGAGGCCGAGTCGTCACGAAGCTCCCCGGACCTGACGTCCGGGGAGCTTTCTCGTTGCCGGCGACTCGGTCGTCGAGTATCGGCTCCCGCCTCGAGTAGGCCTCGAAGTCGCGGACGTGACGTGAATACACAGGTCACCGCCTACGGACAAATCGTCGATCAACGCTGTTGCGACGTCGACCACTGTGGTGGGAGTGACGGTGACGGTGGAGCCGGCTTCATTCTTGTAGGTCCGCTCGTCGCTCCGGAAATGCTTCTCGGCAAGCTCACGCGCTTCCTCTTCGGATTCCGCGTACAAAGGGTCGTGTCTTCCCTGTGCAGCGGTGTAGCCGTCATCGAGGGGCAGGGGACGTTGTCGGCCCGAACACGGTCTGTAGGTGGGCGTCGAGCACGGTCAGCGCGTCGCCGGGTGGGTGGTGTTCTACAGCGGCCCGGACGCCGAGCCCTTCGACAAGAGCGAGCAGTGCGGATGAGGTGAGGTCCGGGTCGAGATGGGTGGGTGCCTCTCCTGTTGCTTGCGCGCGGCGAATGAGATCGGCGATGTAGGTGCCGAGTTGGGCGTTGGCTTCATTCAGTTTCTCGGCGATGGCGGGATGGCGCGCGGTGTAGGCGTAGAAGGCGAGCGCGACGCGGCCCTCGATGCGTCGCGTTTCATCGAAGGGGAGCTGTTGGACGAGCAGGGCGCGGACGAACGCGCCCGGGGTGGGCGACCGGCCGAGGTCGGCTGCTTCGCTGCTGAGGCGGGTGTGGGTGCGTTCGCTGACCGCCTCCAATGCGAAGAGCAGCATCTCTTCTTTGGTGCGGAAGTAGTGCTGAACCATCCCGGTCGATACTCCGGCCTCGGCCGCTACGTGACGCAGGCTCACCGCCTCCACGCCGCGGTCGGCGGCCACCCGTAGGAGAGCGTCGGCGATCGCGGTCCGGCGTTCGTGGTGGTCGACCCGCTTTGGCATGACCACATATTTTCACATTGCAGTTGTATTGGACAACGGCCTCCGATGATCTTTACAATACGACTGCAATGTGAAATTCGGCCTGCCGTCCGGCAGTGCCTCAGGCGAAAGGTGTCACCATGTCGGATTCGACGCGAAACCTCCCCTTCGAGCGCCCCGAGCCGCTGGAGCCACCGCCGGCTTACGCGGAGTTGCGCAGCCGCGAGCCCGTGGCCGCGGTGACCACCTCCGAGGGGAAGCCTGCCTGGCTGGTCACGTCCTACGAGGCGGTCGCAACGGTCTTGGGTGACCCCCGTTTCGGGGTTGTCGCGCCAGGTGAGATATCGACCGGCGGTGCCACGCTGCTGCAGGACGGCGCCCCACATCAACGCTTGCGTCGTCTGGTCGGTAAGGCGTTCACTTCCCGCCGGATCGAGGCGCTGAGGCCACGCGTGCAACAGCTGGCCGATGAACAGCTCACCGTGCTGACTGCCTCCGGGAAACCAGCCGACCTGGTAGCAGGATTCGCCGCCCCGCTGTCCATCGCTGTGATCACTGAACTACTGGGAGTCGAGATCACGGAACGGGACCGCTTCCGGGAACTCGCCGACGCCGCCGGCCGGGCCGACTTCCTCGCCGACGGCGCCGGCCGGTCCGCCGAGCAGGCATGGGCGGAATTCGCCGGCTACGTCGGTACGGTGATCGCCGCCAAACGAGGACAGCTCGGCAACGATCTGCTCAGCACGCTCATCGCGGCCGGCGACAGCAGCGACGGGCGACTCGACGACTACGAACTGACCACGCTGACCTTGACGATCCTCGCCTCCGGCTACCTGACGGCCACCAATGCGATCTCGGTCGGAGTACTACAGCTTGTCGCCGAAGGCAGACTGGCCACGCTCGGCGAATGCACAGCGGCCGAGTTGGAGGCGGTCGTCGAGGAGGTCATCCGCTTGCAGATCGGCCAGATCGGTGAGGCATTCCCGCGCTGGGCGCACGAGGATGTAGAGCTGGCCGGAAGACGGGTCCGAGCCGGTGACATGGTCCTCGCCCGGCTCGGCGCGGCCAACCGCGATCCCGCCCACTTCCCCGAGCCCGATATCTTCGACCCGAACCGCAACGCGGCACCCGAGCAGGCCGGGCGTCATATGGCGTTCGGCCGCGGTCCCCACCACTGTCTCGGCGCCGCCCTGGCCCGTCTCGAAATCGGCATCGCACTACAGGCGCTGGCGTTCCGGCTTCCGAGACTGAGGCTGCACGGGAACGTCCACGACATCGAATGGACCCGCAGCCACGCCGACACCGGACCGATCGCCGTCCAGGTCACCTGGTGAATGCTCCACGTCAAGACCACGTCGATGCCGAACAGGTCGCCCATGACCATGGGGCGAAGTTCTCCGGCGGCGCCTCAGCTGTCCCTCGGCTCGATCGGGCGGCAGCCACCAGGCCGAACCGTGGTCGCGCCGGCCTGCCGGATATTGCATTGCATACAATTCCGCCTCTTTGCAGCGGCAAACGAACCCCCGCCTCGAAATCTGGCGGGGCGGGGATTCGGCCTCTTGCATCCGGCTACGGCACGGTTCAGCGCAGGGTCGCGGTGAGGTGTGGGTACCCCTTCTTCGGGTGTCGCAAGGCCAGGTCCCAGCCCTCCGGCACCTGGTCCGCGTACACGTTCACCGTCGAGGGAAGCAGGACGGGTTTACCGAACTTCACCGCATAGGTGGTGCTGCCCGGGATCCGGCCCTCCAGCGTGGACAGGATGGCCGCCGCCGACCACATTCCGTGGGCGATGGCGCGCGGGAAACCGAATGCTTTGGCGCCCAATGCGGAGGTGTGGATCGGGTTCTGGTCGCCGGAGGCGTTCGCGTACCGGGTGATCGTCTGCTGATCCACCTTCATGGTCCGCAGCGGGGGCGGCGGGACCTCTTCCGGTTTCGGTTCGGGTTTCGGCCCGCCCGACAGCGACGTTTTCTGCTGGTGCAGGAAGGTGGTGACCTGGCGCCACACCAGTTCCCGGCCCACCCGGATCTCGCTGATCGCGTCCACCAGCAGCCCCTTGGGGTGCTCGCGGAGGTTCTCGATATGGGCGGTGATATCGAGCGGTTCGCTCACCGAGATATCGCGGGTGCGTTCGATGAGGTTCTCCGCGTGCACCGCGCCCACCGCGACGAACGGGAAATCGCGCTGCACCACCAGTTTCATCACCATCGGGAAGGTGATGACGAACGGGTAGGTCAGCGGGAGCGTGTCACCGAACCGTAGCCCGGTTGCCCGGCAGTAGGCGGCCAGATGGTCCGGATCGACCCGCAGGCCCTCGAGCCGGACCTCGCGGTCCGGGATCGCCGGTTTCCGGCCGGCGACGAACGGCAGCGGGACCGCGCCCAGGGCCGCCTTCACGTAGAGGCTGCCGTTCTTCGGGGGTGCGTCGAGGGTGATGGTCTCGGTCATCACGCGCCGATCATGCTCTGGCCGCAGACGCGGACGATATTGCCGTTCACCGCGTTCGATGCCGGGCTGGCGAAGTAGGCGATGGTTTCGGCGACGTCCACGGTCTGCCCGCCCTGGTTGAGCGAGGCCATCAGGCGCCCGCCCTCGCGGGTGGCCAGCGGAATCGCGGCGGTCATCGCGGTTTCGATGAAACCGGGGGCCACGGCGTTGATGGTGATGTCCTTCTCGGCCAGGGCGGGTGCCTCGGCGTTCACCATGCCGATCACGCCGGCCTTGGAAGCGCCGTAGTTGGTCTGCCCGCGGTTGCCCGCGATACCGGCGATGGAGGAAACGTCGATCACCCGGCCGCCCGCCTTCAGCGCACCCGCGGCCACCAGGCCTTCGGTGATCCGGTGCGGCGCGGCGAGGTTGACGTTCAGCACGGCGTTCCAGCGGCCCTCGTCCATATTCGCCAGCAGCTTGTCGCGGGTGATGCCGGCGTTGTGCACGATGATGTCGATACCGCCGAAGCGTTCGGTGGCGAATTCGGCGAGCCGTTCCGCAGCGTCGGGCGCGGTGACATCCAGTGCCAGCGCGGTGCCGCCGACCTTGTTCGCGGTCTCGGCCAGGGCCTCACCGGCGGCCGGGATATCGGCGACGATCACGGTGGCGCCGTCGCGGGCGAAGACCTCGGCGATGGTCGCGCCGATACCGCGTGCGGCACCGGTCACCACGGCGACCTTGCCGTCGAGCGGGCGGTTCCAATCGGCCGGGGCGGTCGCGTCGTCCTTACCGACGCGGATCACCTGGCCGTCGACGAACGCGGATTTGGCGGACAGCAGGAACCGCACGGTCGATTCCAGGCCGGTGGCCGCCGGGCCCGCCTCGGGATGCAGGTAGACCAGCTGCGAGGTCGCGCCGCGCAGCAGTTCCTTACCCACCGAGCGGGTGAAACCCTCGAGCGCCCGCTGCGCGATCTGGCCTTCCACCGAACCGGCGAGTTCCGGGGTGGTGCCGATGACCAGCACCCGGCCCGACGGCGCGATGCTGCGCATGGCCGGCTGGAAGAACTGGAACAGCTGGGCGAGGTCGTCGATGCTGTTGAGACCGGTCGCGTCGAATACCAGGGCGCCGTACTTGGTGCCCGAGGTCAGCGAATCGGCGAAGGTGTAGTCACCGGAGAGAAGTGTGCGCAGGGGGTCGGCCACCCGACCCTTACCGCCCAGCAGTACCGGCCCCGGCAGCGGCGGTTCGCCGGGGACGTAGCGCCGCAGCTTCTCCGGCTTCGGCAGGCCCAGCTTGTTCGCGAGGAACCCGCCCGGCGCGGAGTTGACGAACGATCCGTAGAGGTTGGGTGCGCCCTTGCTCTTGGCTGCCACTGTTCCCACCTTTTCTGTTGCTCGGTTGTGTGTCGTACCGGCCGTTCACCGGCCCGCCCGTGAGGTGCCCCACGGCGGCCGGCCACGCCCTGACCGGCGGCGCCCCGGCCGGTGTCGACATTGAACTTACTCCAGAGTAAGTTTATCGTAAACCGATCGCGGGCGGGCGTCGGCCGCCGCGGCCGGGTACCGCGGCTCCGGGGCCGCAAACACCCGACCCTCTCGCCAACTCGACAACCTGGGAGACCCGAGTGACCACCACACCCCGTTCGACTCGACCGGTCGCCATCCTCGGCGGCAACCGCATTCCGTTCGCCCGTTCCGACAAGGCCTACGCCCAGGCCTCCAACCAGGACATGTTCACCGCGACCCTCGACGGTCTGGTGAGCCGTTTCGGTCTGCAAGGTGAACGCCTGGGCATGGTCGCCGGCGGCGCCGTCCTCAAACGCGTCGGCGAACACGGCATGATCCGCGAGAGCGTGCTCGGCAGCACCCTCAGCCCCTATACCCCGGCCCACGATCTGCAGCTGGCCTGCGGTACCGGCCTGCAGGCCGTGGTCACCGTCGGCGACGCGATCGCGGCCGGCCGCATCGAGGCCGGCATCGGCGGCGGCACAGACACCACCTCCGACGCCCCGATCGGGGTCAGCGAGCGGATGCGCGAATGGATGCTGAAGGCCAACCGCGCCCGCACCAACGCCGAACGCCTCAAACTGGTCGGCCAGCTGCGCCCCGGGATGATCGGCATCGAGATCCCGCGCAACGCCGAACCGCGCACCGGCCTGTCCATGGGCGAGCACGCGGCGATCACGGCCAAGGAATTCGGTATCGCCCGCGAAGCGCAGGACGAACTGGCCTACCTTTCGCACAAGAACATGGCCGCCGCCTACGAACGCGGCTTCTTCGACGATCTGGTCACCCCCTTCCTCGGGCTCACCCGCGACGACAACCTGCGCCCGAATTCGTCGATCGAGAAACTCGCCACCCTGAAACCCGTCTTCGGTGTGAAGCTCGGCGATGCCACCATGACGGCCGGTAACTCGACCCCGCTCACCGACGGCGCCTCCGCCGTCCTGCTGTCCAGCGAGGAATGGGCCGCCGAACGCAGCCTGCCGGTGCTCGCGCATCTGGTGGACAGCGAGGTCGCGGCTGTCGATTACATCCACGGCCCCGACGGCCTGCTGATGGCGCCCACCTACGCGGTGCCGCGGATGCTCGCCCGCAACGGCCTGACGCTGCAGGATTTCGACTACTACGAAATCCACGAGGCGTTCGCCTCGGTGGTGCTGGCCACTCTGCAGGCCTGGGAGTCGGACCAGTACTGCAAGGAGCGGCTGGGTCTCGACGGCGCCCTCGGCCCGATCGACCGCACCAAGCTGAACGTGAACGGCTCCTCGCTCGCCGCCGGGCACCCCTTCGCCGCCACCGGCGGGCGCATCGTCGCCCAGACGGCGAAGATGCTGGCCGAAAAGGGCTCGGGTCGCGCGCTCATCTCCATCTGCGCCGCGGGCGGCCAGGGCGTCGTCGCCATCATCGAACGCTGAATTTCTGGCGCCGCCTCCGGCGGCGCGGGGGTGGGGGGGCCCCCGGGGGGGGAGGTTAACACCCCCCCCCCCACCCACCTATGCGCGGGGCGCGGGGGGGCGCCCCCGCGCGGGGGGCCCCCGCCCCCCACCCCCACCCCCCCCCCCCGCCCGCGGCCCCCCCCCCCCCCCCCCCCCCCCCCGATTGCCCGACC
>NZ_JARWPM010000080.1 GCF_029869215.1 Nocardia carnea | reverse complement strand
GCCGGAGTGCCGGAGTGCCGGAGTGCCGGAGTGCCGGAGTGCCGGAGTGCCGGAGTGCCGGAGTGCCGGAGTGCCGGAGTGCCGGAGTGCCGGAGTGCCGGAGTGCCGGAGTGCCGGAGTGCCGGAGTGCTCTTTGTGTTTTGTGGTCCTTGATGCGCCGGGTCTGAGAGGTGGTTCTTCGCCTTGTGCTACTCCTGCGGCGCCGTGCGTCGAGTGGATTACGGATCGATGTTTCCCGTGAAACATCGGCGGCTTCCTCGAGTGCGGCGGCCGGCTGTGCCCCCCGTGCGGAGTTAGTGGGAAGCGGACGGGTGGGTGAGATTCGGGGCCGCCTCCTGCGGTCGTGGCGGGACCCGGCTCGTTGGCGCCGGATGGGTCGCGACTTGCTGGTGCTCTACTCCGAGCGGCATCGTGCCTCCGGTTCGGCGGAGAACTGCGGATGGTTGAGGCGCTCCGGTCTGATCCACCACTCCCCGATGGGTTGAACGTTTCTCGTTCGTTGGACTATCTGGTAGCGCTCGCCGAATGTAGTCCGTCGCGGGCTCAGGGTGTCTACTGAGCCACTCCGCGGCGCGACGGCATTCGGTATCGAGTTCGGAAGACAAAGAACGTCCCCGAGCTTCTCGGCGATCGGGTGTGCTGTGGTGCCGGTCAGTTGTTCTCCGGCGGCGCGCCCTGGGATATCCGACAAGGTTGATGGAGATTGGTGGGCACAACCAGCACCGAGCTCTGACCGTATTCGGGCCGTACCGGTCTGTGACTACCGACGGGATGCAGCGCCCGTCGCGCCGACCATGCACCTCACCCGAATGTTTCACGGGAAACATCGCTCGTGGACGGAGCGTGGTCGGCGACGTCGAACGGAGCCTCTACGGGTATCGCGGTGCAGCTGATCGCCGGGCGGGACCAACGGAACATGGATTCTTTAGGACCGCTCCGCCGATACGAACGGTTATGACACATGGTCAACACAGTGGCCTTCGAGCCGTCGTCGTCGGTGTCGACTCGAAAGGGTCGGGTGGCGTGGGTTCGCGATGAACGGGAGTGGGATGGTGCCGCGATGCGACGGCGCCGTGGCAGAGGCGGAGGTGGGAGGAGGGCGGATACCTCGATCGGACGCGTCGGTCTTGCGGCGGGCGACCGCCACCCCAACCTCTTGTTGCGCAGCAGGAAGGTCAACAGCTCGGCAATCTCGCGGAGGTCGACGCCGACGGCAGGTGAGCTGGGCAGGCGTGCCGGGGTTCGGTTCTGGTCGGAGTGGTCGGGGCGTGCCTCATCGTCCGCAGCGGGTGGACGCCCGCCGAATTTGTTTCGCGACCAGCGGGCGATGCACTGCACGAGGTCGAGGGTGGAGTCTTCGCTGTCGCTGTCGCTGTCGCTGTCGCTGTCGGAGTCGCAGTCGCAGCAGGAGTCGCACTCGCAGCAGGAGGCACAGTAGGCGCCGAGCGCGTCGATGTTTCCCGTGAAACATCCAGGCTCCGGCCCGCGCGCGAAATCGCGAACGGGTTTCCGGGCGATGAATTCGGACGAGTTCCGCGTGTCGCGGGCGCGTCGCAGCGATTCAGCTTTCTTCTCGGGCCCGCTGCTGGCAAGCTATTGAGCGTCGGGCGTGAGCTTCGGTGCCGCGGAGGTCTCTCGGTGTTGCAGCGTGAAGCTCCGTTCGATCGACCGGCGGCTCAGTGTCCGCGTCGGAGGAGGTACTTCGCGTGACCACGCAGCGTTGCGAAGTCGCCCGTCCGTACGGATGCCGCGGTCCTGGTCGTGGATCGTTGTTCGATCCAGCACGGCTTGTTTCGACGACACGGCGCCGGCGTCTGTCAGGCCACGTGATCTTGCAGTTCTCGCGTTAGGAGCGGTCTATGTCGAACGGTTCAGCGAATGTTTCACGGGAAACATCGCGCGTGCCGGGAATGCTGGATGGCAGCAATATCGGCCCGGAGGCATTCGGTAGCACACCGTATGGGCACATCTCCCCTGCCGAGACGCCGATCGCCGCCGAGGCGCACCGCGCAAGCCAGCTAATGCATCCAGGAAAGGTGACAGTGCCGAAACCTCATGAGCAACGCATCATCACCATAGCCAACCAGAAAGGCGGCGTCGGAAAGACTACGACGACGGTGAATCTGGCCGCCGCCCTGGCGCATCAGGGGATGAAGGTGCTCGTGATCGACCTGGATCCGCAGGGCAATGCCAGTACCGCACTCGGGGTCGAACATCATTCGGGTGTTCCGTCGACCTACGAACTGTTGATCGGTGAGATCAAGGTCCAGGATGCAATCCAGCAGAGCCCGCACAGCGACAATCTGCTCTGCATCCCGGCGACCATCGATCTCGCCGGCGCCGAAATCGAACTGGTATCGATGGTGGCGCGGGAGGCGCGGCTCAAGGGGGCGATCCAGGAAGCCAATCTCGCGGGATACGACATCGACTACGTGATGATCGACTGCCCGCCCTCGCTCGGTCTGCTCACCATCAATGCAATGGTGGCCGCCCGTGAGGTGCTGATCCCGATCCAGTGTGAGTACTACGCGCTCGAAGGGGTGGGCCAGTTGATCCGGAATATCGGGTTGGTGCAGTCCCACCTCAATCCGGAGTTGCATGTATCGACCGTGGTGCTCACGATGTACGACGGCCGGACCAAGCTGGCGGATCAGGTGGCCGAAGAGGTGCGCAGTCATTTCGGGGACGTGGTCCTGCGGTCGGTGATCCCGCGCAGCGTGAAGGTTTCCGAAGCGCCCGGTTACGGCATGACGGTCCTCGATTATGATCCGGGTTCCCGTGGCGCCCTCAGCTATCTGGATGCCGGGCGAGAGATCGCCGCGCGCGGCGCGACCCGGCCCGCTGTGCTGACGGACGGTGCGCAGTGAACGGAGCGGGCATGGCTGTGGATGCGGGCAATGGAAAGGGCAGGCCGGTGAGTCAGTCTAAAAAGGGTGGGCTGGGACGTGGTCTGGCGGCGTTGATCCCGACCGGACCGGCGCCCGTCGCGGGCGGTTTGGGTACGGAGGCCGCGAACGCGGTGATCGGCCTGGATCCCGGCCCGCGTCCCGCGTCCACCTATCTGCATCAGGTCCCCGACCCCGGCGAGGTCCCGGAGCTGGCCGGCGCGGGTAATGCGGTCTACCGGGAAATCCCGCCCGCCAAGATCGAGCCCAACCCGAAGCAGCCGCGCCAGTATTTCGACGATGAGGCGCTGGCCGAACTCGTCCATTCCATCCGCGAATTCGGTTTGATGCAGCCGATCGTGGTGCGCGAACTGGAGCCCGGAAGTGACCGCTATCAGCTCATCATGGGTGAGCGGCGGTGGCGGGCCTGCCAGGAGGCGGGCCTGGAGGCCATCCCGGCCATCGTCCGCGAAACCAACGACGATGCGATGCTGCGCGACGCCCTGCTGGAGAATATCCATCGCGTGCAGCTGAACCCGCTCGAAGAGGCCGCCGCATATCAGCAGCTGCTGGAGGAGTTCGGGGTGACGCAGGAGGAGCTGGCTGCCCGGCTCGGCCGTTCGCGGCCCGTGGTAACCAATATGATCCGCCTGTTGAAACTTCCGATCCCGGTGCAGCGGCGGGTCGCGGCCGGGGTGCTGTCGGCCGGGCATGCGCGCGCCCTACTCGGTCTGGAGGGCGGCGCCGATGCGCAGGAGGTGCTGGCCGCCCGGATCGTCGCCGAAGGACTTTCGGTGCGGTCCACCGAGGAAGCGGTGAAGCTCGCCAACCGCGAGCAGGAACCGGCGAAGCCACCCGCGCCGCGTCGGCCGCCCATCCACTCCCCCGGATTACAGGACGTTGCCGATCGGCTCTCGTCGTCGTTCGATACGCAGGTTTCGGTGAGTCTCGGGAAGCGGAAGGGCAAGATTGTGGTCGAGTTCGGGTCGGTCGACGATCTGGAACGGATCGTCGGGATGATGCTGCAAACTTCGCTGAACAACTGAAATTTCGGCTTGTATTCGGAGTAACCCAGCCCCCGGATAGAAAACGTCACTGTGACAGTGGCCGAACTGGGGGACGTGACCCGGAGCATTGCCTGGACCGAAGATCTAGTGACGCGAAATGAGGCGGGTTCGTTTGATCGCATATTCTTGCTGGCGAGAAACCATTGATGCGGCGTGAGCGTAGACGAATCGGATAGCTGGAGGCTGAGCAGAGCGGTGTCGACCAGCGTCACAGGATTAACCCTGGAAAGCATCAGCCGGCTCCCGGCGCATGCTCGCCGCTGCGTGTTCTGGGAGATCGATCCGGCGGTGGCCGCCGACTCCTGTGAGTTCAGTGATCCGGTGTTCGAGAAAGAAGCCTGGATCTCCACTGTGATGCTCGAATGGGGGTCGTGCGGGCAACTCGCCACCATCGACGAGAAAACTGTCGGTTGCGCGCTCTACGCCCCGCCCGGCGTGGTGCCGCGCGCCGGCCTCTTCCCCACTTCGCCGGTGAGCCCCGACGCGGTTCTGCTCACCACACTCGGCACCGAATACCCCGACCTGGACGGTGATATCGCCTACCGGCTGGTGCAGGCCGTCGTCACCGACCTGGTCCGTCGCGGCGTGCGTGCCCTCGAAGCGTTCGGAATCCGCGGCGCGTCGACGAGCACCGCCCTCTCCGACCGGCCGACGGGCACTATGCGCTTGATGGAACGGATCGGCGTGCCCGGGCGTGGTGCCCGGCGATCGGTCTTGGGCTGCAGTCCCGAGAACTGCATGATCGACGCCGATTTCCTCCAGGAGGTCGGGTTCGAGGTGATCGCACCGCATCACCGTTTCCCGCGGTTGCGGCTGGAACTCGATACCGATCACGGCTGGAAAGAGGATGTCGAACGTGCCCTCGACCAGCTCCTGGCCGCCGCGTCGATGACCGTCCCGACCCGGATACTCACCCTTTGAGGTAGCGGCCGGGGGATTCGCTAGCCGCTGTCGGCGGCTGCGAGTTCCTCGGCCAGCAGTTCGGCGAAAGTATATGTGCCGGTGGGCTGATCGTCCTGACCCAGCAAGTACAGACGTTTCACCGAGATCAGGATCGCTTCGGCGATCACATCGCGCATTCGCGGATCGGCCAGTACGGAGGCGTCGTACTGGTTGGTGACGTACCCCAGGTCCACCTGGACGGTCGGCATCTTGGTGAGGCGCAGCAGATCCCAGGTCCGCGGATGGGTGCGGCAGTCTTGTAGCGAGGTCCGGGCAACCACCTCACGCTGGATGAACCCGGCCAGCACCTGCCCGATCATCGACACCGAACCGTGCGAATTGCCGAAGTAGAACCCGGCGACACCGTTGGCCATCGGGCTGGAATTCGACGCGCACCGCAGCGAGATCATCAGATCCGCGTCGAAGGCGTTGGAGGTCTCGGCGCGTTCGACATCGGTGGGGTTGCTCCCCCACGGGCGGGACAGGAACGTTTCCATTCCGGTGGCGGCCATCCGGCCCTCCAGCCGGCTGGCCAGATCCCACAGGATCTCCTGTTCGTAGACATCGCCGAACTCGGTGGGTACCGCACGACCACGATCGGATCCGCCGAGACCCGGATCTATGACGATCCGCTTCCCGGTGAGCTGCGGGCCCGCCCGATGCACCACTTCTTCCTCGGCGATCCGGTGCGGGTTACCGCCGGTGACCCGGGCACCGAGCAGTTCGAGCGAACGCAGGGTGTCCGGACCGCAGATACCGTCGGCTGCCAAACCGATCTCACGTTGGAACGAGGTGAGCCCCTCGTGCGTATGTGGGCCGAAGAATCCATCGACGCGGTGCACATAGAAGCCGAGGTCCTGTAGCCGGCGCTGCAACGTCGCCACATCGTCGCCGTACAGCGGCGCCGACAGTTGGTAGATGAGGGTACGGGCACCCAGACGATAGGACGCTTCTTTCAGCGCCCGGTAGGTGGCCGGACCGACCACACCGTCGACCAGCAGTCCGCGGTGCTGCTGGAAGGCACGCACCGCGGAGTCGAGCTGATAATCGAAAGTGGCTTCGGTGTCTTTCCAGTACTCGTCCGCGCCATTGGCCTGCGCGCCGTTGTGCGCGTGCAGGAACCCCAGACTCGCCAGGGTGCTCCGAACCTCTGCTACGGCTGGACCGGTGTCGCCGTGACGAAGTCGGTGCATGCGTGAGGGCCCTTCCTTCCGTCAATCCCGGGTACCCACTCATGCGATGGCGTACACCCTCGCACGACGGAGCGTGGTCGATTCTGTCAGACCCGGACCGGAATTCGACAATTGTGGTCAGGGCATAGTACGGCGCGTCGTTGCGTGACGGACGCCGGATGGCCTATTCGAGACGTTCAGATAACGTCTTCGATTTCCCGCAGGAGAGCGGCCTTACCCTTGGCTCCGACGATCTGTTTCACCGGCTTGCCGCCGGCAAACAGGATCATAGTCGGGATGCTCATCACCTGGTAATCGCGAGCGGTGTTGGGGTTGGCGTCGATATCGAGCTTGGCCACGGTGAGCTTCTCGGCATGCGAGCCCGCGATCTCCTCGAGTACCGGAGCTACCATCTTGCACGGCCCGCACCAGGTGGCCCAGAAATCGACCAGCACCGGCTTCTCGCTCTGCAGTACGTCGTCGGCGAACGAGGTGTCGGTGACGGTGACCGTGTTGGTGGACTCGGACATGGGTGTTCTCCTTGATCTCCGGGCAGCGAGTTGCCAGGGTGCTCAGTTGCCGGCGACGGCGACCGGCCGGTCGGCGTTCGGAAGCGTATTGCTGGTGATATCGCCCTTTTCGGCGAGCCAGCGCTCGGCGTCGATCGCGGCCCGGCAGCCCGTGCCGGCGGCGGTGATCGCCTGCATATAAGTGTGGTCGACGAGATCACCGGCCGCGAAAACGCCTTCGACGGTGGTTTCGGTTCCCGGTTCGCGCACCACGACGTAACCCTCGGCATCCAGCTCCACCTGGCCGCGCACCAGCTCGCTGCGGGGGTCGTGACCGATGGCCACGAAGAGCCCGGTGGCTGCGAGTTCGGCGGTTTCGCCGGTACGGGTGTCGCGCAACGTCAACGAGGTGACGCTGGTCTCACCGTGGACGCGGGTGACCTCGGCGTTGGTGCGGAAGCGGATCTTGTCGTTGTTCTTGGCGCGTTCGAGCATGATGCGGGACGCCCGGAACTCGTCGCGCCGGTGCACGATGGTGACACTGGAGGCGAACTTGGTGAGGAAGATCGCCTCTTCCATCGCCGAATCACCGCCGCCGACCACCACGATGTCCTGGCCCTTGAAGAAGAACCCGTCGCAGGTGGCGCAGGCGCTGACGCCGCGGCCGAGCAGTGCCTGTTCACCGGGGACGTTCAGGTACCGGGCCGCCGAACCCATGGCCAGGATCACGGCGTGCGCCTCGTAGACATCGTCACCGACGGTGACCTTCTTCACCGGGCCGCTCAGATCGATGGCGTCCACATCCTCGGTGCGGATTTCGGCGCCGAAGCGTTTGGCCTGTTCGCGCATCTGCTCCATGAGGTCGGGGCCCATGATCCCGTCGCGGAAGCCGGGGAAGTTCTCGACCTCGGTGGTGGTCATCAGCGCACCGCCGAACTGGGTGCCCTCGAAAACCAGCGGCTCGAGTTCGGCGCGGGCGGCGTACACGGCGGCCGTGTATCCGGCCGGTCCGGAGCCGACGATGATCAGGTCGCGAACTGGCGTGCTCATGGGGCCCTTCCGGAGAAGCTGATGGGGTCGATTCGGTCAACAACAGCGTAGACGCGCTTTGTTCCCCGGGGGCTGCCTATCCGCGGACCCTGCGCCGGGCGCTTGTCCGGGGCCGTCGAGCCGGGCCGCGAGGTTTCGGCGCCCCGGCGATTCAGCCGATATCGGTGATGGGCGAGAGCAGGTCGGGGTTGCCGGGAGCGCAGCCCGGTCCGACCACGAGTGCGGTGATCTGCGCACCGTTTCGCCCGCCGACGAGGATCAGCACCGCGTCGTCACGGTCGCGGAAGGTCATTTCCGTGGACCCGAGTACGGGCCGGTCGATACCCGCCGCTCGGACACATGCTCGGAGAGCGGCAGGATCGGCCAGTCGCCCGGGTACATCGTGGCGGCCCAGAGCGCGCAGCGCGACCGCGGTATCGAGTTCGGCGCCCGGTCCGGTGTGCTCGGTGCCGGTGGGTGCGGCGGTCGGCCGGGTATCGGGCTCGGTGCGGATGCCGGCGAACAACGCGGCAGTCGCGCACATCAGGATCACCGCGGCGGCGGCGAGCGTGGCGGCGATACGCCGGCGCCGGCGATCGGCCAGGGAGATCGGCCGCACCTCGCCGGACCCTGCCGCCGGCGTGGCTCGGGTGTCGTCGGCGGCGGACAGACCGGCGAACCCCGGCACC
>NZ_JARWPM010000079.1 GCF_029869215.1 Nocardia carnea | reverse complement strand
GCTGTGGGTCGGTGGGGTGATCCTGGTCTTCGGTTATCCGGCGGTCCGTGGGTACCGCAAGGCGGCCGAGAACAGCGGCTGAGGACCTGCGGCGGGGTGGGGGGGGGGGGGGGGCGGGGGGGGGGCGGCCGCCCGCCGCGGGGCCGCCGCCGGGGGGCCGCCCCCGGGGCGCGGCCGCGCCCCCCCCCCCGGTACGGCGGGTGGCGTGGCGACGGGCGTTGGCCAGGTCCACGCCGCAGCGGGCGCGACCAGCCCAATCGGGCCAGGCGACCGTGGCGACGCCGATCACCACCGAATGCGGGCGCCCGCGACAGCCGGGCTATTTCCGGCTGTCGGCAGGCACCGCCGGCGCGAACGGATAGTCCGCCCAGCGGTTGCGGTTGGTCCATCCCACCAGGTCGTACCGCCAGCGGAACGGCCAGGTGTGGGCCACGGTGTTGAACAGCACCGTGCCGAGCGCCGCGTAATCGTCGTGCGCCGACAGCAACGCCCGCTGCCCGCGCGGGGACGCGGAGAAGAAGGAATCGAACATCGCGACCGACTGTTCGGTGGTCAGCCGGCCGAGCCCCCACAGTCCGCGCATCCGCATCCAGTAGGTGAGGCGCGCCTGCCACGGCCACAGCGCCGCGATCGCGTCCTCGCCGCGCTGGATCGCGGCGACCGCGGTATCGGCCAGCGCGAAGGAATCGGCCACGCTGTAACCGGTACACGGATGCATCATGCCGCCGCGGGAACCGAACGGCACCACACGTCCCACGCCCTTGGCCGGCGGGGGAGTGT
Organism: Nocardia carnea; assembly: GCF_029869215.1. GTDB lineage: Bacteria > Actinomycetota > Actinomycetes > Mycobacteriales > Mycobacteriaceae > Nocardia > Nocardia carnea_B. Next base: position 10,818 of record NZ_JARWPM010000079.1, on the reverse strand, counting down.
CCAGCGGATAGTGCGCGGCCTCGCTCGGCTCCTCCCCGGTGAGTTCGATACCGTGCGCGGCCAGCCGGTTCAGGGTGCGTTTACGCAGTTCGTGCTGCGGCATCCCACCCCGCAACCCGAGACTGGTCTCCTCGAAGATCACCGTGCCGTCGCCGAGCGGCACCGCGTACAGGAACGACGGGGGCTCATCGGGCCCGGCGCCGTTCTCCGGCCGCCAGTCCAGCAGCAAGCCCTCACCCTCGCGCACCATCGGCTCCGCGGTCTCGGCGGCGACGAAGATCCCGTGCGCGCTGGCGGCCCGGCGGTTACCGGGCCCCGGCATACCTCGGGAATCGACCACCACGGTCGCGCGGATGTTCGTACCGTCGGCGAGCTCGACCTCGCGCGGATCCACCCGCGTGGCGCGGGCCGCGAACACCTGGGCGTCGTCCAGCGCCAGCGCGTCGCGCAGCAGCGGTTTCGACAACACACAGTAGGGGCGTTCGATCCGGAGTTCGGTGGTGGTCCACACGACCGGGGCCGGGATCCGGCTCGCGATCACACTGTGCGGCAGCCACTCCGGGAGTTCATCGATCCAGCAGGAGAAGGTCGGCGGCCACAGGCGGTCCGGTTTCGGGTCGACGGCGGCCACCCGCAGCCCCGCCACGGTCGCGCGGTGGGCGAGGGCGCGGCCGGACGGGCCCAGCCCGACTACGCAGATATCGAACTCATTGTCGGTACTGGCTGACATGTCCTGCATTCAACAGTGTTTTTGGCGCGCTGGCGCGCGCGGGGGTTCGGCCCCCTTGGTCCCTACGTTCAGCCCGCGATACTCGCGGCTGCGCCGCCTTGTCTCGCGGTCTGAACGCAGGGACGGGCCGAACCCTCTAAGTGCCTCGCTGAACTCGGCGCCGCCGTGGTTGCGTGAGGGGACGGAGGTGGGCCGGACTGTGGGTGCCTCGCCAGGGCTCGGCCACAGGTCTGCGGGTCAACCTTTGGGCGTTACCCAAGTGGTGATGTCTGCGTGGACCACTTCGCGGCCGGATTTGTCGTAGATCGAGACCGGGACTACCACGTCGCGGCCTTCGGTGAGCGTGGTGAAGTCGGGGATCTCGGGGAGTTCGGCTACTGCGCGCAGGCCGGTGGTGGCTTTGGTGAGGTACTGGACCTGCATGGCTTTGGGGATCCAGCGGTGGGTGGTGGGGACCGTGGCCTCGCTGAGCATGCCCATGGCGATTTCGGCGAGGTTGCAGGCGGCGATGGCGTGGTAGGTGCCGAGGTGGTTGTGCACGCCGAACCATTTCGGGGCCTTCACTTCGCACAATCCGGGTTCCAGGCGGACCACGCGCGGCAGGACGGTACCGAAATAGGGGACCCGGGCGACCATCGACAAGGAGAACAGGCCGTGACCCAACGGGTTGTCCGGGAGTTTCCGCCAGCCGCGGTAAGTGGCCGTTTCGTTCGTCATGAGCGCTATCTTACTCTGCGGTAAGATAGCGCTGCGGGCACACAGCCGGGACACAACCGGACCTCGCGCGACCCTGATTTGAAACGACTCCCACCCCTCGTGCATACTGTTCGGGTTGCCTTGCCCCGGGTCGCCGTCGTTTCCACGTGAAATGGCACGGCTGGGCGGGGTGAGCAAAAACCAGCGAGTACCCCATTGATTGCGATGTGGGTACGTCCGGGACGAAGTTCCGCAGGCCACGATCGAAGTTTTCTTCCGGGGCCGAGGAATGAGCGGGAAGGCGACACGCCCGACCGCGTGGACCGGAGAACCATGACAGATGAACAGCGGCACGGACTGGGGTCGATCCCGGTCGTGGTCTCCACTGAGACGTCATCGTGTGTTCGGGCTGTGCAAATGAAGGTGGTACGGACGCCCTAGCCGGTATCCGGATCACGGACGAAAGCGGAGAAAAGGACACTTAGCGTGGCGGGACAGAAGATCCGCATCAGGCTCAAGGCCTATGACCACGAGGCGATCGACGCGTCTGCGCGCAAGATCGTCGAAACGGTGACCCGCACCGGGGCCCGGGTCGTCGGGCCGGTGCCGTTGCCGACCGAGAAGAACGTGTACTGCGTCATCCGTTCGCCGCACAAGTACAAGGACTCGCGCGAGCACTTCGAGATGCGTACGCACAAGCGGCTGATCGACATCCTCGACCCGACGCCGAAGACGGTGGATGCCCTCATGCGCATCGACCTGCCGGCCAGCGTCGACGTCAATATCCAGTGACGGGGACTCGAGCAATGACTGACAACAAGAGCAGGCCCGCGGCCGGCATCCTGGGCACCAAACTGGGCATGACCCAGGTGTTCGACGACAAGAACCGGGTCGTCCCGGTCACCGTCGTCAAGGCCGGACCGAATGTGGTCACCCAGATCCGCACCGTCGAGCGCGACGGCTACAGCGCCGTGCAGGTCGCCTTCGGCGCCATCGACCCCCGCAAGGTGAACAAGCCGGAATCCGGTCAGTTCGCCAAGGCCGGTGTCACCCCGCGCCGTCACGTCGCGGAAATCCGCGTCGCGGACGCCTCCACCTTCGAGGTCGGCCAGGAGATCTCGGCCGATGCCTTCGAAGAGGGCACCTACGTCGACGTCACCGGCACCAGCAAGGGCAAGGGCTTCGCCGGCACCATGAAGCGCCACGGCTTCCGCGGCCAGGGCGCCTCGCACGGTGCGCAGGCCGTGCACCGCCGCCCGGGTTCCATCGGTGGCTGCGCCACCCCCGGCCGCGTGTTCAAGGGCATGCGCATGTCGGGCCGGATGGGTAACGACCGCGTCACCACGCAGAACCTGTCGGTTCACAAGGTGGACGCCGAGAACGGCCTGCTGCTGATCAAGGGAGCGATCCCGGGTCGCAAGGGCGGCGTCGTGATCGTCAAGAGTGCCGTGAAGGGTGGTGCGCACGCATGACCAGCCTCGAGAAGAAGGCCAACCTGACGCTGCCGGTCAAGGAACTCGGTGGCAAGACCAACGGCACCGTCGATCTCCCCGCCGAGATCTTCGACGTGACCGCGAATATCGCGCTGATGCACCAGGTGGTCGTGGCCCAGCAGGCCGCCGCCCGCCAGGGCACGCATTCCACCAAGACCCGCGGCGAGGTCCGCGGCGGTGGTAAGAAGCCGTACCGCCAGAAGGGCACCGGCCGGGCCCGCCAGGGTTCGACCCGCGCCCCGCAGTTCGCCGGCGGTGGCACCGTGCACGGCCCCAAGCCGCGCGACTACAGCCAGCGCACCCCCAAGAAGATGATCCAGGCCGCCCTGCGTGGTGCGCTGTCGGATCGGGCGCGTAACGAGCGGATCCACGTGATCAGCGAGCTCGTCGCGGGCCAGGACCCCTCGACCAAGACCGCGAAGACCTTCCTGTCCGAGCTTTCGGACCGTAAGAAGTTCCTGCTGGTCGTCGGCCGCGAGGACGTCACCGCCTGGAAGAGTGCCCGCAACCTGGAATACGTGCACACCATCGCACCGGACCAGCTGAACACCTACGACGTGCTGGACAGCGACGAAGTCGTGTTCTCCGTCGAGGCGCTCAACGCCTTCGTGCACGGCCCGGCCGAGGCGGCACAGGAGGAGAGCAAGTGAGCACCATCGCCGATCCGCGCGACATCCTGCTGGCGCCGGTCATCTCGGAGAAGTCCTACGGACTGATCGAGGAAGGCACCTACACCTTCCTGGTCCACCCGGACTCCAACAAGACCCAGATCAAGATCGCGGTCGAGAAGGTCTTCGGGGTAACGGTCACCAGCGTCAACACCGCCAACCGTCAGGGCAAGCGCAAGCGGACCCGCTTCGGTTACGGCAAGCGCAAGAACACCAAGCGCGCGCTCGTGACCATCTCGGCCGACAGCAAGCCCATCGAGATCTTCGGAGGCCCGGTCGCGTAAGCGGCGGGGAATCCAGAAAGCAGAGAAGAACTCATGGCAATCCGTAAGTACAAGCCGACTACCCCGGGCCGCCGCGGGTCGTCCGTCTCGGACTTCGCCGAGATCACCCGGTCGACCCCCGAGAAGTCGCTGGTCCGCCCACTGACCAAGAGCGGTGGGCGTAACGGCCACGGCCGCATCACCACCCGGCATCGCGGTGGCGGTCACAAGCGCGCCTACCGGCTGATCGACTTCCGCCGGCTGGACAAGGACGGCGTGCCGGCCAAGGTCGCTCATATCGAGTACGACCCCAACCGCACCGCCAATATCGCGCTGCTGCACTACCTGGACGGCGAGAAGCGCTACATCATCGCCCCCAAGGGTGTGGTGCAGGGCACCAAGATCGAGTCGGGTCCGACCGCGGATATCAAGCCCGGCAACAACCTGCCGCTGCGCAATATCCCGACCGGTACCACCATCCACGCGGTGGAGCTGCGTCCCGGCGGCGGCGCCAAGATGGCCCGCTCGGCCGGTGCCAGCATTCAGCTGCTGGGTAAGGAAGGCCCCTACGCCACGCTGCGTATGCCCTCCGGTGAAATCCGCCGCGTCGACGTGCGCTGCCGCGCCACCGTCGGCGAGGTCGGCAATGCCGAACAGTCGAACATCAACTGGGGCAAGGCCGGCCGGATGCGCTGGAAGGGACGCCGTCCGACGGTCCGTGGTGTCGTCATGAACCCGGTCGACCACCCGCACGGCGGTGGTGAGGGCAAGACCTCCGGTGGTCGCCACCCGGTCTCGCCGTGGGGTCAGCCGGAAGGCCGCACCCGTAAGCCGAACCGTCCGAGCGACAAGCTCATCGTCCGTCGCCGCCGCACCGGCAAGAAGCGCTAAGGAGGAGGTAAGAAATGCCACGCAGCCTCAAGAAGGGCCCGTTCGTCGACGACCACCTCCAGGCGAAGGTGGACGTGCAGAACGACAAGGGCACGAAACAGGTCATCAAGACCTGGTCGCGTCGTTCGACCATCACCCCCGATTTCATCGGCCACACCTTCGCCGTCCACGACGGCCGCAAGCACGTGCCGGTGTTCGTCTCGGAGAACATGGTCGGGCACAAGCTCGGTGAGTTCGCGCCGACCAGGACGTTCAAGAGCCACGTCAAGGAAGATCGGAAGAGCAAGCGGCGATGAGCGAAGCGACGACAGAAACGCAGAATTTGACTGCGCGCGCGACCGCCAAGCATGTGCGCGTGACCCCGATGAAGGCTCGCCGGGTCGTGGACCTCGTCCGCGGCAAGCGCGTCTCCGATGCGCTCGACCTGCTCCGGTTCGCCCCGCAGGCCGCCAGCACCCCGGTCGCCAAGGTCGTGGCGAGTGCCGCGGCGAATGCCGAGAACAACCTCGGCCTCAACCCGGACACCCTGGTCATCTCGACGGCGTATGTCGACGAGGGCGCGACCATGAAGCGGTTCCAGCCGCGCGCCCAGGGCCGGGCGTTCCGGATCCGCAAGCGCACCAGCCACATCACCATCGAGGTCGAGAGCGTCCCCACCGCCGGTGGCACTCGTGGCCGCCGGAAGGGAGGGGCAAAGTAAATGGGACAGAAGATCAACCCCCACGGCTTCCGCCTCGGTATCACCACCGACTGGAAGTCCCGTTGGTACGCCGATAAGCAGTACGCGGACTACGTCAAGGAAGACGTCGCCATCCGCAAGCTGCTGAGCACCGGCATGGAGCGGGCCGGCATCTCCAAGGTGGAGATCGAGCGCACCCGCGACCGGGTCCGCGTCGATATCCACACCGCGCGTCCGGGCATCGTCATCGGCCGCCGCGGCGCCGAGGCCGACCGGATCCGCGCCGAGCTGGAGAAGCTCACCGGTAAGCAGGTCCAGCTGAACATCCTCGAGGTCAAGAACCCCGAATCGGATGCCCAGCTGGTGGCCCAGGGTGTGGCCGAACAGCTCTCCAACCGCGTGGCGTTCCGTCGCGCGATGCGTAAGGCCATCCAGTCGGCCATGCGTTCGCCGAACGTCAAGGGCATCCGCGTGCAGTGCTCGGGCCGCCTCGGTGGCGCCGAGATGTCGCGCTCGGAGTTCTACCGCGAAGGCCGCGTTCCGCTGCACACTCTGCGTGCCGATATCGATTACGGCCTCTACGAGGCCAAGACCACCTTCGGTCGTATCGGTGTCAAGGTCTGGATCTACAAGGGCGATATCGTCGGCGGCAAGCGTGAGCTGCCCGCCCCGAGCGCCCCGGCCGGGGATCGCCCGCGCCGGGAGCGGCCGAGCCGTCCGCGTCGGTCCGGGTCGTCCGGCACCACTGCGACCAGCACCGAGGCCGGACGTGCCGGTGCCGCTACCGCGGTTGCCGAGCCCCCGGCAGAAAAGCAGGAGGGCTGACCCATGCTGATGCCCCGCAAGGTCAAGTTCCGTAAGCAGCACCACCCGAGCCGCAGCGGTCTCTCCAAGGGCGGCACCTCGGTGGCGTTCGGCGACTTCGGCATCCAGGCGCTGGAGCCGGCGTATGTGACCAACCGGCAGATCGAGTCGGCGCGTATCGCGATGACCCGCCACATCAAGCGTGGCGGCAAGATCTGGATCAACATCTACCCGGATCGCCCGCTGACCAAGAAGCCGGCCGAAACCCGTATGGGTTCCGGTAAGGGTTCGCCGGAGTGGTGGGTCGCGAACGTCAAGCCCGGTCGCGTGATGTTCGAGATGAGTTACCCGAACGAGGAGATCGCCCGTGAGGCGCTGCGCCGCGCGATGCACAAGCTCCCGATGAAGTGCAGGATCGTGACGAGGGAGGAGCAGTTCTGATGGCAACCGGTACCCCTGCCGCAGAGCTCCGCGAGCTGACCGAGGAGGAGCTCGTCTCCCGCCTGCGTGAATCCAAGGAAGAGCTGTTCAATCTGCGCTTCCAGATGGCGACGGGTCAGCTGACCAACAATCGCCGGCTGCGTGTGGTGCGTCACGAGATCGCGCGTATCTACACGGTCATGCGTGAGCGTGAGCTCGGTTTGGCCACCGGACCCGCTGACAAGGGAGATGCGGCATGAGCGAGAAAGAGCAGGAGCGCGGCCGCCGCAAGGTTCGTGTCGGCTACGTCGTTTCCGACAAGATGAACAAGACGATCGTCGTGGAGTTGGAAGACCGTAACCGGCACGCTCTCTACGGCAAGATCATTCGCACCACCTCCAAGGTGAAGGCGCACGACGAGAACGAGGTCGCCGGTGTCGGTGACCGCGTGCAGCTGATGGAGACCCGGCCCACGTCGGCCACCAAGCGGTGGCGGCTGGTCGAGGTCCTGGAGAAGGCCAAGTAGGTCTTCTTCTCGGCTGAGAAGGTCGTCAACGCAAGGCCCGCTTCCCTTCCGGGAAGCGGGCCTTCGCCGTTGTCGGTAGCGGTACCGAGCCAGTTGTCTCCGCCGGTATCGCGCTCATCGGCTCAGGTTCGCTGACACCCACGGGTGGTACCATATATGGCATGATCAAAACCACCGTGTACCTCCCCGATGACTTGGAGGTGCGGCTCGACGCGGAAGCTGCGGCTACCGGCGTGAGCAAGGCGGAACTCATCCGCCGCGGTATCGCGATGCTGCTGGATGCCTCCGATCGCCCACGCGACAACACCCCGCTGCCGGTCTTCCGCAGTGGGCGCTCGCGGGGTGTCGACGAGATGCGTGAGGATATCTATCAGCAGATCAAGCAGCGGTCGGCCCGCAGGTGATCATCGTCGCCGATACCTCCGCACTGTTCGCGGCGTTCGATGCGGACCAGGATGAACACGAACAAGCGCTCTCGGTGATGGAGCGCGAGACGCTGATCATCTCGCCGCTCGTACTCACCGAGTTGGATCACCTGACTCGTCGCGACCTCGGCTTTCCCGCGGCCATGAAGATCACCGACGCGCTGCTCGCACGAACGATCGACGGCAGCTATCGGCTCGCCGAACTGAAGCATGTCGACCTGTCCACCGCACAATCGGTTCGAGCCAAGTACGAAGGTCTACAGCTAGACCTCGCCGATGCGGTCGGCGTCGCGCTCGCCGACAAATACAAAACCGATTGCATCTTCACCCTCGACCAGCGCGATTTCCGTGCGATCGAACCGCTGACCCCCGGCCTTCGCGCATTCCGGATCTTGCCTGCCGATAATTAGGCCTGTGTGTCCCGGAAAGCCAGTCCGTTCGAAGCTTGCTGAGACCTTCTGCGGTGGACAGTCCACGGGCTGACCGTCGTGACCGTGAAATCCCCGCGGGATCAAGACACCGGTACGCTGCCGGTGTCGATGATGGTGCCGGCGGAGGTCGCGGGGGTTTCCTGCTGTTCGTAGCGGGAGGGACGCGGAAATCGCTCGGCGAGAAAGCGTTGCAGGTCGGGGCCGAACGCCGAGTCATCGAAGTTGAGGAACCTCGCCTCTGCCGCGCAAGCACGGGAGACGATCTCGTCGTATGCCGGGGGTTTGCCGTGGAAGCCCACCCGGCTGCCCTCGGTTTTGAGATGCACCAGTGGTCGCGGGTGGTGTTTCTGGGTGTGGCTCAGAATGGCGGTGATGCCCATCGGGCCCTGCCAGCGGTCCTCGGTGACGAAATCCCGTAGATCGCGATAGGCGTCCAGTACCCACTGCTTCCGGAACCAGGCCGGCGCATGCGTTTCATAGTTGAGCGTGCCGTACCCGAGGCGTTTGAGCAGGTCATGGGTCCGCCACAGGCTGTCCTTCCAGAGGCCTTTGCCGCGACTGTTGACGGTCGCCAGATCCTGCAGATAGCGGTTTTGCTTGGCGTCGTCGGGCGTGAGATCGCGGAGCAGGATGTAGTCGTCGCTGAAGAGGATGTATTCCTCGTCCAGTTCCGGTAGCAGGGCCGTGAGATAGAACATCAGGAACCAATTCCTGACGGGCGTTCTGTAGGGGCCGATCCAGGCGATTGCCTCGTGTGGAACATGGAAGATTCCGCTCTCCGGACCCGCCAGCCATTCCGGCCGGTCGCCGAACACCACCACCCGCCTCACCCACGGCATATAGCGTTCGATGCTCCGCAGCGAATATCTCAGTTCGAGGTCATCGCACGGACTGTGTTTGAGGAAGTAAAGAACATCCATCGCCTGGCTTTTCAAGGGTGGAGGGTAGGGGTCGGTCGAAGTCGTGAACGGAGGATAGCCGAGTTGTTCGACAGGTGTGGCATTCGGGCCCCGGACGATTCCGGTCGCACTGACCGCGTCACCGGCAGCGATCGCTGCAACACGCGGCCGGCAACGTACACGGCATGGCCGGACGACCGGGGATTTCCTGATGGCCTGGAGATTCGGCTCGACGGGGAGGCGGCAGGGTGTCGATGAGAGGTGATTACTCCGGCAGGGTCCGGGTCGTGAAACCGGCCTCGACCAGGCGGGAGTAGGCGTCGTAGACCGGTGCCGGGACGTCTTGCTCGATGGCCCAGCCGTACTCGGCATACACCCAGATTCGCTGGGTATCCCCGACGAGCATGTTGATAACGCGGTCTGCGTCACCGATGCCGGCGACATACTCGTTCAGCGGTAGCGGGCGCGACGAGCAGCGGACGTCGACGTCGGGCCAGCGCTTCCGGGCTGTGGCGTAGCAGCGGCGCTGCTGGTAAGGACGGGAAATGAGCATGATCGACGCGATCTCGGTGAGCAGGCCGTGTTCTTCGAGAAGGGCGCGCGTGAAGTCGATGTTCTCGCCGGTGTTCGTGGCCTCGGGTTCCACGAGGATCGCCTCGCCCGGAACACCGAGTTCGAGCGCGTGCTCGCGGTAGTGCACGGCTTCCCCGCGAGGGAACCGCTCAGCGGTCGTTCCGGCGTTGGCGCCGGTGAATACAATGCGCGGAAGGATTCCCGTGTTGTAAAGGGTCGCGGTGTGAGTCGCGACCCCGAGATCGTGGCTACCGAGACCGATTCCCAGGTCGACCGGCTGGTCCGTGTGGTCCATTCGGTTGAAGCTCCACAGGGTTTCGACGTCGGATCGGAATTCTTCGGGCACGGTTGCGGGCGATAGCGGGAGCTGCTCCTCGAGCCCGAACCCGGGAATCCTGGTCGCGTTCACCGGTCGTCGGGATGGGTTACCGGAACGACGGTGATCAGGCCGTCGAGGGCGCTGAAGTCGTTCGGGTTCACCGTGTAGAGCGGAATCCGGTGGGTGGCGGCGATCATCAGGTCTATCCGGCGCGGGCGTGGAGTGCGTCCGGCGCGTTCGACCGGGTCGTCGGTGCAGTGCGGGCCCGCGGCGAGTACGGCCATGGTCACCGAGCTGAACTCGGCTGCCGCTGTCATACTTCGAGCCTAGCTCGAATGCTACGCGTTACTACGCATATGCTACGCGCTGCGCGACTGTGTGCCTGCGACCTCAGCGGTGCTGCGGAGCGGTGCTCCGGCGATACCGTTCGCCCCAGGATTCGAGCAGGCCGGCCAGTGGCCGGAGGCTCGCGCCGAGCTCGGTGAGGTCGTATTCCACCTTCGGTGGGACCTCCGCGTAGACGGTGCGGCGGATCAAGCCGTCGGCTTCGAGTTCCCGGAGCTGGCGGGTGAGCATGCGCTGGGTGATCGAGGGCATGGCGCGGCGTAGTTCGCCGAAGCGCAGGGTGCCGTGAAACAGGTGATTGACGATCGCCATCTTCCATTTGCCACCCACCACCTCCATCGCCGCCTCGACCGTGCAGTAGTCCGGCGTGTTCTCGTGCATGTGACCTCCATAGGTATACGGAATGTGCCTACCGCACAGAAAAGACCGTTCTTGTAGAGACAGCCGATAGCGCGGAATCTGTTCCCGAACCAGTTGTCCAGTGTTCGAGGAGATCGCCGTGACCGTCCACCCTGTTCTGTCCAGCACGCGAATCGGGTCCTTGCGGCTGCGTAATCGAGCCGTCGTGGCGCCGATGTCGCGGGTCAGTACCGCCGGGGACGGTGTGCCCACGGCGGCCATGGCCGAGTACTACGCGCGGTTCGCCGCGGGCGGGT